>CAISJH010000528.1 GCA_903885585.1 uncultured beta proteobacterium | reverse complement strand
CCCTGCACCACCAGCGCGGCGGCGGCGTGGTCTTGCGTGGAGAAGATGTTGCAGGAGGCCCAGCGTACATCGGCACCCAGGGCCTGCAGCGTCTCCACCAGCACGGCGGTCTGGATGGTCATGTGCAGGCTGCCGGTGATGCGCGCACCCTTGAGCGGCTGCTTGGACGCGAACTCCTGGCGGATGGCCATCAGACCGGGCATCTCGGTCTCGGCGATCTTGATTTCCTTGCGGCCCCACTCGGCCAGCGAGAGGTCGGCAACGGCGTAGTCGCTGGTGTGCAGCGGCTTCAGAACGGCATTCATGGTCAGGCTCCTGTCAACGGTGTGGAACCCGCGGCCCGGGCCGGGAAGACGAAGACAGAAAGCTGGCCTCACTCACCCACGGATCGAACGTGCGGGTGAGCGCGGTTGCAAAGGAAGATTCCGAGCCTGGCTCCCTGCGCCTGAGCCCTGAAGGGGCTGGGCGGGAGTTGCAACGCTCCTCGGAATGCTGCGGATTCTATTCGCGACTGCGGCCAGAGCGTGACAATCCGCCGCAATGACCCGCCAACCTGCACCGTCACTGGCCCCGCGGCCGGCGCGACCGCTGCGAGAAGCCCCCACGCCAGCGCTGCGCAGCCTTCGTGGCGTGATGACGGACATCGACGACACGCTTACCCGCGACGGGCAGATCGAGCCCACGGCGCTGCAGGCCCTGCACGCCTTGCACGCGGCCGGCTTGCCGGTCATCGCCATCACCGGCCGCCCGCTGGGCTGGAGCGAGCCTTTTGCCCGCGAGTGGCCCTTGGCCGCCCTGGTGGCCGAGAACGGCGCCGTGGCGCTGGTGCGCGACGGGGCCGAAGTGCACACTGAGTATGAGCAAGACGCCCCCACCCGGGCGCGCAATGCCCAGCGGCTGCAAGCTGCCGCACAGCGCATCGCGCGCGAAGTGCCTGGCTCGGCGCTGGCGCGTGACAGCGCCGGCCGTGTGACCGACATCGCCATCGACCACAGCGAGTTCACGTATCTTTCGCCGCAGGGCATTGCCGCCGTGGTGGAGGTGATGCGGCAGGAAGGCATGACGGCCACGGTGAGCTCCATCCACATCAACGGCTGGTTTGGCGACCACAGCAAGTGGACGGGTGCGCAGTGGATGCTGCGCCGGCTGTTTGGCCGCGATCTGGAACAAGAGTTGGCGCACTGGGTCTATGTGGGCGACTCCACCAACGACCAGGTGATGTTCGAGCGCTTTCCCTTCAGCGTGGGCGTGGCCAATCTCAGGCGCTTTGCCGACGAGCTGGTGCACTGGCCCGCCTGGATCACCCAAGCCGAGCGCGGCCAGGGTTTTGCAGAGTTGGCGCAGGCGCTGCTCGACGCCCGGCGGGCGACTGCTGTGGGCTGAGGCATCAGTCACCGACGTCGTCAATGAGCCGTACCACCCCAGCCCCCCGCCAACCCGCGGGAACAGGCCCCGACAAGGGCCCAGGCGGCGAGCTCGCCATCGCCGCCGCGCTGGCCTTGGCGGCCGCGGTGTCGCTCGGGTTGGCGCGCTTTTCCTATGCGCTGCTGCTGCCTCCCATGCGCGCCGACTTGGGCTGGAGCTACTTCACGGCTGGGGCGATGAACACCGTCAACGCCGCGGGCTACCTGCTGGGGGCGCTGCTGGCACCGCGCCTGCTGCGGCGCTTCGATGCGCGGCAGTTCATGCTGGCCGGCGGCGTGGCTGCCGCGGTGCTGCTGGCCTTGCACGCGGTCACGCGCCATGACGCGGTGCTTTACGTGCTGCGCCTGGGCTGTGGCATGGCCAGCGCGGCCAGCTTCGTGGGGGGCGGCTTGTTGGCGGCCCGGCTGGCGCAGCGCGCGCCACAGCGCTCGGGCCTGCTGCTGGGCGTCTACTACGGCGGCGTGGGTCTGGGCATCGTGGCCTCGGCCCTGGGGGTGCCCCCGTTGCTGGAGTCGACCAGCCTGGGCTGGCCTGTGGCCTGGGCTGCGCTGGGCGCGCTGGCGCTGCTGTTGACGGTGGG
>CAISJH010000527.1 GCA_903885585.1 uncultured beta proteobacterium | reverse complement strand
CGAGTTGCGCCATGTCCACCCCGCGGGCGTGGGCGCGTTGGGCCAGATGAGCCTGCACGTCAGCTTCCAGGTACACCGGCAGGCTGATGCGCATGCCCGGCCTGTGGAACTTGCCGCGTGTGGCGTTGGAGAAGTCGATCTCGGCGGGCATGGGGGTGTTAGCTTTGAGGGCGGGGTTGGCCATCATCACGGTCTCTGACCAAGCTTCAACATCATCTGGTTCGCCTCTCGGGCGATGTCTTGCACGCTCATCTGCGGCAGGCCGCTCCTGCGCCATTGCGTGTAGTTGAACCGGTCACGGGACAGGGCAGCCACAAAGCGCTCGGCTTCCACAAGGCCAAGAGTAGAGATCAATGCCTGCATGCCTGTCATGCGGATCTCGGCTTCAGTTTTCATGCCCATCACCCGGGTTGGCCAAGATCGCCTTAGTGGGACGACGTGCGGAGCGCTTCTGAGGCATGGGGAGGGGTGGGATCTGGGTTGAGAGACTGGCGTCGAACCTGCCAAGCGAACCGATGGTGTGGGCTTCGACCGCAAATTCGGCTTCGATGGCTTCGATACTGGGCAGGCTGTGGCCCAGTTTCTCTGGCAAGTTACGCATCAATTGGTACTCGGCCACGCCAATGGGCTTTTCTATGCCGTTGAGCGCGTATTCAGCCACCAATCGGTTTTGTTGTTTGCATAGCAACAAGCCAATGGTAGGGTTGTCATCTTCCGCTTTGATTTGTGCGTCAACAGCAGAAAGGTAGAAATTGAGCTGCCCTGCGTGTTCGGGTTTAAAGGCAACTGCTTTCAACTCAACCACCACATAGCGCTTCAACCGCGTGTGATAGAAGAGTAAATCGATGAAGAACTCATCGCCAGCCACCTCAAGGCGCAATTGTCTGCCCACAAAGGCAAAACCAGAGCCCAGTTCAAGCAGGAAACGGGTGATGTGCCTGATCAGCCCCGTTTCTATTTCACGCTCTTGCGCTTCGTCGCTGAGGCCGAGAAAGTCGAAAAGATAGGGGTCTTTCAGGGTTTCCTGCGCCAAGGCCGACTCTGGAGATGGCAGGCGATCCGCGAAGTTGGTGATGGCGGCGCCTTGGCGCTGGCGCAGGCCGTTCTTGATGTGAAGTTCGAGCGAAGTGCGAGACCAACCGTTCTGCACGGTTTTCTGCGCATACCATCCCCGCTCGGTCTGATCTTCAAGTTTCGTCAGCAAGGTGACGATGTGAAACCACGGCAATTGGTCAGCAGGCTGCTGACCAATTCGGCCATCAGGGCATTGCTGGGCAAAAAACCGCATGTACTTGAGGTTACTGCTGGACCAGCCCCGCATGTCAGGGAAGGCGTCTTTCAGGTCACGCGCCAGCCGATCGATGACTCTCGCACCCCAACCCTGGGTTTCCTGCCGAAACAGAATCTCCCTACCGATGCGTGCGTACAGACCCACCAACTCTGAATTGACCGCCGACGCCGCGCGCTGGCGAGCACGAGCGATGTCCTTCTTGAGTTGATTCAACCACTCCACATAGCCCGCTGGCCATGCAGATGAGATCGAGGTGGACATGTCAGGATCGGACATGGTGGAGTCTGGGGTCAACTGGTAGGCTCAGCCAACAGCGAGTTCAGCTTGGTCTATCTGCAGGCATGGAGGATCTGGGGTGGCATGGAGAACCTGCCACGCGTGCCAGCTGATTTCTGCAACCAACGGTTGCAGTTTTGGGTGCTGGCTGTACTCGCGGAAAAAGTCCCGCATGTTCCAAAGGTTGCGCGCAGAGAAGCCGTTACGCCCGGGGAACTCGGCCTGCAGGTCACGCACCAGGGTCTCCACCACGGCCCTGCCCCAGCCCAGTGCCTCTTGCTTGCGCTGGATGGCCTGGCCAATGTCCCAGTACAAGGCCAGAAGCTCGTGGTTGACCGCCCGCAGCGCCTGGACCTGGCGCTGACGGATGGCCACCTTCAGCTCGGCAAGGAACTGGGGGTAATTGGGCGGGGCGAGAGGCATGGGGACGCTTGAGCTTGGCCGGGTGGCGGTCAGGCGGGTGTTGTGGCGCGGCCGTGGGT
>CAISJH010000526.1 GCA_903885585.1 uncultured beta proteobacterium | reverse complement strand
GCGGAGTCGGGGTGCACCTTGCGGCCTTCCAGCAGACAGGCCGCTTCCCAGATCTGCTCGATGGTGTAGTGCGGGCAGCCCAGCATGACGTAGTCGACCTTGCGGTCGATGCCGGTCATGTTGATGCGCGCCAGGGTCTCGTCCCGCTCCTTCGGGCCGTAGGGCCGAACTTCGGTGGGCCGGTTGCCGCCGTAAGCCTGCTCCACCGTGCTGGCCTCCGGTGTGACGCCGACCAGGTGGAACATCTCGACGCCGCCGGAGGACGAGGCAGCGGCGCCGAAGTGCTTGAGCCTGGGCAGGTTCGGCACCTGCCCCACGCCCTCGATCACGGGAACGCGGTCCTGCACCCACTCGCCCATCCAGTAACCGAACAGGCCCCAATCCTCCACCGATTCCACGGGCATCTCCAGCCGCACCCCCAGCGTGCCGCGGCGGAATTCGTCGCGGTGGAAGCCCCAGTCGGGGATGCGGCAGGTGACCATGGCGCTGCTGGCACTCTCGCGCCCCTCCGTGTTGGTGCGCGCACCCAGCACCGAGTTGCAGTAGACGACGGCCGACGATTCCATCCACGCACAGTGCTCGCCGCGCGTGGGCACATTGCCCACCTGGTAGGGCGTGCAGGTGTTGAGGATCTGCACGCCCATGCGCGCCGCGGCGGCCTCGCTGCGCTTGTAGAACTGGACGATCTCGTCGCTGACGCCCATCTCCACCGGGTGGTGCGGATCGAAGCCCAGCTGCAGGTGCGAGCTGAACGCCTTCACGCGCGGCGTGGGCACGACCTCGCTGCTGTCCAGGTTGAATTCGCTGAAGACGGCGTCGAGCCCGCCCTTCTCGTAGGCGAAGTCGCGCAGGAACGGCGTGGTGGCGGTGACGGTGCCGCAGACGTTGCGGGTCTCCACCAGGGCCTGTGCGCCCAGCGCTTCGCCGTAGCGGATCAAAAGGTCCATGGCCTTGGCGACGGCAGGGCCGTCGCGGCCGTCGCGCATGGCCTTCTCTTCGTCGGTCAGGCGCATACGCGCTCCCCGGCCGTATCGCTGGCCATGGCCCCGGCTCGTGGGCGCAGGTAGACGCCCTGGTCCAGCAACGCCTGCTGCAGACGGTCGATGTTCACGTGGCGCGGTTGAACACCGGCCGCCACCGCGAGCGCAGCTGCCACGCCGGCGGCCTGACCGGTGATCCAGCACTGCGGGATCTCACGCATGAAGCCGTGCGAGTTGCGATCGCAGGAGATGTGGCGGCCGCAGGCCAGCAGTCCATCAAGCTGCTCAGGCACCAGCGAACCATATGGGATGGAGATGTTGGGGAACTTGGGCGACACCGCAGGGGTGACGCCCACTTCGTCGGGCAGCGCCGTGCCTTCGCTCCAACGGCTGCGCAGCACCGCGTCCACGCCCTTGAGACGCCGTGCGTGCCGCACGCCGATCTGCGGCGCCGACAGCACCATGTAGGCGTTCTCGAAGCCGGGCGCGTGCTGGCGGTAGTACTCCAGGTGTGCGGCCATCGCGCGGTGCGAGCGCACCTCCACGGCGGTGAGGTCGTCCACGTCCAATGCCGAGTAGCCGGATTGGCGCGGCCCCATGAACAGCGCGATGTCGTCGCGCCAGGACACGAAGGCACGCTCGAACAGGCCGCAAGCCTCGCGGCCGCCGGCCATGAAGGCATTGAAGCCCTCCGGGTTGGTGCCCCGGAAGTCCAGCCACCGTTGCATGTCGACGCCCGCGAACAGCCACGCCGTGTTCATGCAGTGGTGGACGTCGTTTTCTTCGATGTCGTTGGTGAAGGCGGCGCCGGCGCGGGCGAACAGGTCGCCGTCGCCAGTGGCGTCCACCACCACCTTGGCACGGATGGCCATGCGGCCCTCCTTGCTCTCGAAGGTGGCGCCGGCCACGCGCCCGTCCTCCAGCAGCGGCAGACAGGCCCACGAGTGGTAGACCAACTTCACGCCGCGCTCGATGACGATCTCCTGAGATAACAGCTTGAGCCGTTCGGGGTCGATGGTGGGCGACCAGGTGACGATGCCGTGGTAGGCCGCCGTGCGCAGCGACCAGTGCTGCGCACGGGCCGCATCCTGTGAACCCCACTCCGCGCGTGGCGGGCCCGCCACCGCGTCGGCGGGCAGGCGGTCGAACAACTCCTCGGCGAAGCCGCGGATGACCAGCTGACCCTGCCAGTCGGTCATGCGGTCGATCCAGATGACCAGGCCGCCGGTGGACAACCCGCCCAGGTGGTTGTAGCGCTCCAGCAGCACCACGTCGGCGCCCTGACGTGCCGCGGCCGCCGCGGCCGCCGAGCCCGAGGGGCCGCCCCCGACCACGAGCACGTCGCAATCGCGGTAGATGGGGATGTCGCGGCCCGGTTCGTGCAGGTGACCCAGTTGCGGCCGCGGCGGCTTGGCGTCACGCTCGAAGATGTCGCCCTGAAGGATGCGTTCGTCGGTGCGTGTGATGGATTTCATGTCTTGGCGTGGAGCGATCTTTGGTGGTGCATTGGGGGTTTCCATGTGGCGAGGCGCGGACTCAGCAACCCATACTGCACAGCGCTTATCGCATCGTCGCAGCAAAGACAACCGAGGAGTGACCGTGGTTCCCCTGAATTTCTCGCG
>CAISJH010000525.1 GCA_903885585.1 uncultured beta proteobacterium | reverse complement strand
GTACTCGTCGGTGCGCTGGTTGGCCAGCGGCGAGAGGAACTGGTGCAGCAGGTAGCCGTGAGCGGCGTGGATCTCCAGCGACTCGATGCCGATGCGCGCGGCGCGCTGCGCGGCCTGGGCAAAGCCCTCGCGGATGCGCTGGAGGCCTGTACGGTCCAGCGCCGCAGGCAACTCCTCACTGGTGCCATGTGGCAGCGCTGATGGCGCCACGGCCTGCCAAGCCAGCGGGTCGGACAGCGGAATCTGCGCGCCGCCGTTCCAAGGCGCCTGGCTCGAGGCCTTGCGCCCGGCGTGGGCCAGCTGCATGCCCCAGGAGATGGGCGCCTGCTTTCGCAGCGCTTCCAGGATGCGCGCGAGCGCGTGCTCTTGTTCGTCGTTGTAAAGGCCCAGATCCCAGGGCGTGATGCGGCCGTCAGGCGTGACGGCCGTGGCCTCCAGGATGAACAGCCCGGCGCCCGAGTGCGCCAGATGGCCCAGATGCACCATGTGCCAGTCGCCGGGCACACCGTCCTGCGCCGAGTACTGGCACATGGGTGCGATGACGATGCGGTTGGACAGGCGAAGGCCGCCCAGGTCCCAGGGTTGGAAGAGCAGGCTCATGAGGCAGATGCAGTGAGTGGCTCGTGAAGGAGGGCAATGCTATCCGCCACCCCAGGAGTTACGGATGAGAGATACGGCAGGACCGGCAGGTCAGCCCGCCGCCAATTCAGCAGCCGTGTCCCGGATCAAATGACCGGAGATGGAAAACCGCGGCGGAATCTTGGGCAGGGCGTCCAGCGGGTACCAGTGAGCTTCTTCGATCTCCCCGGGCTGGGGCACGATCTCACCACCGGCCCACTCGGCTGTGAAGGCCAGCATCAGGCTGTTCGGAAAAGGCCAGCTCTGGCTGCCGTAGTAGCGCAGGTTCTTGACCTGCAGGCCCACTTCCTCGGCCACCTCGCGCTTGACGCAATCCTCCAGCGACTCGCCGGCCTCCACAAAGCCGGCCAGTGCGCTGAACATGCCGGCCACGAAATGCGGCGCGCGGGCCAGCAGCAACTCGGGCTGGCCGCGATCGCGCCGCCAGACCAGGGCCATCATGGCTGGGCTGAGGCGCGGGTAGGCGCTGTGCCCGCAGGCCGGGCAGCGACGCGCCCGCTCGCCCGGCTGCAGCTCGGTGGCTGTGCCGCACACGCCACAGAAGCGGTGGGTGCGGTCCCACTCCAGCACCTGCGCGGCGCGACCCGCCACACCCGACAGGGCCGCCGGCATCTGCATCATGGCCGCGCGCAGCGGCACGGCCCGCAGCTCGGTGGGCGCCTGTGGGAGCTTCAGCGCCCAGCAGTCCAGCCCATCGAGCCGACCGAGGAAGTGCCGCGACTCCGCCAAGTCTGCCCAGACCTGGGCAGCCGACGGCGCCATGGTCAGGCTCTCGTCTTGCGGCAGCAGCAGCTGGCCTTGAACGAAGCTGAAATGCCAGCCCAGAGCGGTGGGCGGCTGCAGGGGGTCGATGGCGGGTTCGAAGTGCATCGTGTGCATCGTGGAGTGGACCGTGAATTTCCGGACGCAGCGTACGCCATTTGCGGCTGGGTCGTCAGGCGCGACCAGCGCAGGGGCCCGCACCGACACAGGCCTCTGGAGTAAATTGCGCCATCTCTGCCACCACTGCGCACGAACTGACCATGAACGCCCCCCTGCCGCCGCCCGCCCTGGAAGCCATCCGCGCCCACGAAGCCGAGATGGTGGAGATCCGCCACCAGATCCACGCCAACCCGGAGCTGGCCTACGAGGAACACGCCACCAGCGACCTAGTAGCCGAGCGCCTGGCGCGCTGGGGCTGGGAGGTACACCGGGGCCTGGGCGGCACAGGCGTGGTGGGCACGCTGCGCGCGGGCACCAGCACGCGCCGCATCGGCCTGCGCGCCGACATGGACGCACTCCCCATCGCGGAGACCTCCGGCAAACCCTGGGCCAGCCGTGTCTTCGGCAAGATGCACGCCTGCGGCCACGACGGCCACACCGCCATGCTGCTGTCGGCGGCCCGCCATCTGGCCGCCACGCGCGAGTTCGACGGCATCGTGCACGCCGTCTTCCAGCCGGCCGAAGAAGGTCTGGCCGGGGCCCGCAAGATGCTGGAAGATGGCTTTCTGGAGCTCTTCCCCTGTGACGCGATGTTCGGCATGCACAACGCGCCGGGCGTGCCAGAGGGCCAGTTCACGGCCGTGCCCGGCTTTGCCATGGCCAGCGGCGACACCTGCATCATCACCGTCAAGGGCGTCGGCGGCCATGGCGCCATCCCGCAACACTCGGTGGACCCGGTGGTAGCGGGTGCGGCCATCGTGATGGCACTGCAGACCATCGTCTCGCGCAACGTGCCGCCGCTGCAGACCGCCATCATCTCGGTCGGCGCCTTCCTCGCGGGCGATGCACCCAACGTCATCCCTGGCACGGCCGAGCTGCGCCTGACCGTGCGCGCCATGCGCCCGGATGTACGCGACCTGCTGGAAAAACGCATCGCCGAGATCGCCCAGGCCCAGGCGACCACCTTCGGCGCCACGGCCGAGGTGAACTACATCCGCCGCTACCCGGTGCTGAACAACTCGCCAGAACACACCGAGTTCTGCAAACAGCTGGTGCGCGACTGGCTGGGTGAAGAAGGTCTGGTGCCCAACCCCGAGCCGGTGACCGCCAGCGAAGACTTCTCCTTCTTCCTGGAGAAGGTGCCGGGCTGCTTCATCAACATCGGTAACGGCACCGGCAGCCAGGGCGGCTGCATGGTGCACAACGCCGGTTACGACTTCAACGACCGCGTGCTGTCCACCGGCGCCACCTATTGGGTCAAGCTGGTGGAGCGCTGGCTGGCACCGCAGGCGGGTTGAGGTCTGCTGCGACGGTGGACGTGCGTGAGCGTGCCTACTGGCGCCACGCCCCCACCGCAAACGCCAACCACGCCAGGATGAACGCGCTGCCGCCCGCCGGCACCAGCGCGCGTGCCGCGTCCCAGCCCCAGAGGACGCGGGTATCGATGTTCACGCAAAACAGCAGCAAGCCCGCCAGCATCAGCACGCCTGCGGCCACCAGCCAGGCACTGGCGCGCCTGGCCAGCATCAGACCCACCAACAGCAGGCCCACGGCGTGCAGCTGATGCTGCTGCAGCGAAGCGGCGAGCGCCGGGCCGCCCTGCTGGAGTGCCGGCACATGAGCCGCAGCGGCTGAAAGCCCCACCCACAGCGCAGCGAACAAGGCTCCCAGAGCCAAGAACAAACGGGACAACAAGGGCATGAGCGCTCCTGTGAGGTTCTCAAGAAGGGTGATCGATGGAGTTCCGTCGAAGGCCCCCCGCTGAAGCATCAGCAGTGCCCAGCCTACCGCAGGGCCTTGCCCCAGATGCACGGTGGGCAGACACCCAGGGCCGGACTTGATCGCGACGCAAACTGCGTCTTCACAACGCACCCCCTCGCCTTGCCCACTGAGTACGGTCGGCCTGCGTACCACCGCACAATCCGCCACCTTGTCCGGACTGCCACTTGACCTCATGAAGACCCTTCGCCTTGCCCCTTCCGCCTTGGTGTTGGCCATGGTGACCTTGTCCCTGGCCTCCTACGCACCCGCGCGTGCCCAGGACGAGGGTTCAGACACCGACGCGCCAGCTGCCACCGCTCGAGCCGATGCAGGTGCGGCGCCAGGCGGCGCGACCGCCGCCGACCCCCGCTACGTCTGGGACCTGTCGACGATCTTCCGCGACGACGCGGCCTGGGAGGCCGAGCGACAGGCCTTGCTGGCCGAGGCACCGAAGCTTGCCGCGCTGCGCGAGGGCTTTGGTCGCGACGCCGCAGGCCTGCGCGTCGCACTCGACCAGTTGTCGGCCGTCAACCAGCGCCTGCGCCGGCTCTGGACCTACGCCAGCGCCCTGGCCAGCACCGACAACCGCAACCCGCGCCACCAGGAGCGCAGCGGCCAGGCGCGCGCGGTGGGTGGCCAGATCGGCAGCGCCACGGCCTGGGTGAACGGGGCGCTGCGCAGCATCGGCTCTGAACGCCTGGAGGCCTATTTGCGCACCGAGCCCGGGCTGGCGCCGCACCGCGTGCGCCTGCAGGAGGCGGTGCGACTGGCGCGCCACCAGCTCACGCCCGAGGCCGAGACGGCCCTGGCCGCGATGGCACCCACGCTCAGCGCCACGACGCAGATCCGCACCCTGCTCGTCACCACCGACATGGAGTGGCCCACCATCAATGTGGAGGGCCAGGCTGTCCGGGTGGACAACATCGGCTACCAGCGCTTGAGAGCCCACCCCGACCGCGCCGTGCGCCAGCAAGCCTTCGAGGCCTTCTTCAAGACCTACGCGCGATTTCAAGGCAGCCTGGGCGCGGCGCTGGCCCAGCGCGTGGAGGTGGGCGTGGCCCAGGCCCGGCTGCGCCAGCACCCGAGTGCGGTGGCAGCAAGCCTGGCCGTGAACGCGATTCCGGAGAGCGTCTACCGCACGCTGGTGGCCGAGACGAACCGGGCGCTGCCCACGCTGCACCGCTACTTCAAGCTGCGCCAACGCCTGCTCAAGCTGCCCGACCTCGCCTACCACGACGTCTATCCCGATATCGTGACACCCCCGCGCAAGTACAGCCCCGAGGACGCCGCTGAACTCACGCTGGCCTCCGTGGCGCCGTTGGGCGCGCCCTACCAGCAGCAGTTGCGCCAGGCGCTCGCGGCGCGCACCATGCACGTGTACCCGGCGCCGGGCAAGAGCTCCGGCGCCTACCAAAGCGGCGTGTACGGGCAGGCTCCGCTCATCTTCCTGAACCACCAGGACACCTTTGACAGCGTCAGCACCTACACGCACGAGTGGGGCCACGGCATGCACACGCTGCTGGCCAACGGGGCGCAGCCCTTCGAGACGGCCGGGTACCCGCTGTTCATCGCCGAGATCGCCGCCTTCACCCACGAACTGCTTCTGGGCGACCACATGCAGAAGACCGCCAAGACCCGCGAAGAACGCATCTTCTACCTGGGCGAGGCCATCGAGCGCATCCGCGGTGCCTTCTTCCGCCAGGCCATGTTCGCCGAGTTCGAGCTCGCCACGCACGACGCCGTGCAACGCGGCGAGGCGCTGTCGGGCACGCGCATGACCCGCCTGTACTGCGACCTGCTGCGCAAGTACCACGGGGCGGATGCCGGCGTCATGCGCATCGACCCGCTGGTGTGCACGGAGTGGGCCTACATCCCGCACTTCCACGGGCCGTTCTACGTCTACCAGTACGCCACCAGCATGGCCGCGGCCACGCACTTCACCCAGCAACTGCTCGGCGGGTCGGCCGCCGCGCGCGACACCTACCTGGGTGTGCTGCGCGCCGGCGGGTCGCGCCACCCGGTGCCGCTGCTGCGCGACGCAGGCCTGGACATGGACAGCCCCCTGCCCTACCAGGCGCTTGCGCGCCATATGGAAAGGCTGATGGACGAGCTGGAGGCGCTGCTGGCGGCGCGGTAGCGGTCTGCCGGCATCCCATTTACGGAGAATCCGGCTTCTACAGCGGGTCATCAAGATGATCCCCGTACAGACCCTTTGAATGTGAGGGGTCGGGCACGGAGAAGCCCCGCGACTCGGAAGTTCAAGCCGAGGGCAGCCAACCTGGCGGCCGGTCTCTCGGCACGTGTCCCAGGTAGTCCTGCACGGTGTTTCCGCTCAAGGGCTTGACCATCACACGCAACGTGTTGGTGCGTTGCCCCATGAGCACGCCTTCGCGCAGCTTGGTGGTGACGTAACCGTGCCGCTCCCAAAAGCGCTCGGCTCGCAGCCGGCCCTGCACCACGCCCAATCGCATCCACCGCGCACCATGGCGCTCGGCCCAGGCCTGGATGCAGCCATGTAACTGCGAAGCCACTCCCGTGCCATGGCGCTCGGTGGCCACGATGAACAGGCCGATGTGCCACACCCCGGAGGCCAGCAGGTCCGACACCACGCTGGCCATCGCCATGAGCTCGCCGTCCTCCTGCACGAAACCGAGGAGAAACAGCGCGGTGTAGCTGAAGTCCTCAGGCGGCAGATCCCGGATCTCCTGGATGGCTTCATCGGACGCAGGGGGCTGGCCCAGGGCTTCGAGAAAGTATTGCGGGTTGGCCTCGTAGAAGCGCTGCAATGGCCGCTCCCAGGTCTCATCCAGTCGCACCACGCGGATGCCGGTCAACGGTGAGGGCGGCAACTCGGGCCAAAGGGTTGACACATGCACTGGCGACTGAAGGGACGTCTGTGCCATCAGCCGAGATGCACTGCTGCCGTCATGCTCGACTCAAGCCCCGACATCACCTCGAAGGTGAACGGCCGTACCCACCACCAGCAGGACAAGCGCGACGACGTCGGCCTTCACCACGGTCGAGAGGGCGACGATGAGCAGGACGGCGGGAACGATGTATCGCATGGTCGAAGCGCTCCAGTGCCCTCTTTCAGGATGCGCGGGCGTTTGAGAGTAGCACCAGCCTCCTGGACAAGGCTGCGAGCCGCGCTTCACCGCCCAGCAGCCGCTGGTCATGGACGTAGTCGTCCTGAGGCTGGACGAGCCAATGCGCGCGGCCGAAGCTGGCCCGGAGCGCGAGCACGATCTCCAGGAAGCTGTGCCCTTCCTCGGCGTTGCTGTCCAGGTGGACGATGCCCGCCACCGGCCGGCGCAGCAGGCTGGCGAGGGCCTGCGCCGTGTCGGCCATGAAGGAGCAGGCCGGCTTCCAGCGCCGACTGGCGCCCACATGCCCTTGGGACGCCTGCCACTGGTCAAGCGCCATCAGCATGTTGTTGCCCGGCTGCGTGGGGTCGATCTGCCAGCCGATGCGGGCGATGGTGGCGCCGCCATGGGCTGAGCGCACCGCGTCTTCGCAGGCGATCTTGTACTGGCCGTAGCCGTCCTGTGCCGTGCGCGCGTCCTGCGGCGCGTGCGGTCCGTCGGGCACGTGGTGGAAAACCATCGCGGTGCTGGTGAAGACGAAAGGCAGATCGTGCCGCGCCGCATACGCGGCAAGCCGGCCCGCCCACTCCGGACTGCCCATGCCCAGGTGAGCGATGGCGTCGGGCTGTGCGGCCTGCAACCAGGCCTGCGAGGCTGGAAGGTCGTCAGGCGACACCTCGTCGCGCTTCCAGCCGATCACCTCCACGCCCTGGCTTGCCGCCTCGCGGGCGAGCACCGGCGCCAGGGTGCCGCCAAGCCCGGTGATCATCCATTTCATGGGCGGCTCGCAGTCAATGAGGTGTGGCGGATACAGGTGTGCGCGGAGTCAGCGCGCATCAAGAGCAGTGGGACGAGAGAGAGGTGGTGGAGCATGTTGAGCTTGGCCGGTCCCGAACGTTGTTGCATCAGCCTCCGCATTCTCTACCGTCAAAACCACATGTCCTGGACGCACTTGCCGTCCTCGGGCAGGCTGCTCCAGGTGTCCAGTCCGTCGAAGTGGCGGATGGGCACATGGGCGATAGGCCCCGGCTCGGTCAGGCGCAGGTTGACGGCCACGCGGCGCTTGCCCTGCTCGTCGAGCCGCAGGCCCCACCAGTGGCTGACGTTGCCGCAGGTGGGGCAGAAGTTGAAGCTCAAGGCATCTGCGCGCACAAAGGCCGATGTCTCCCCATGCAGGCTGATGTCCTCCCCTTCCCAGCCGTAGGCCCACAAGGTGCCGTAGCGCCGGCAGGCGGTGCAACTGCAGGCCGTGGCCGATGATGGAACCTGGTTCAAGGTCCAGCGGACGGCGCCGCAAAGGCACTTACCTTCAAGCATGGCAGCCCTCGGAATGACAGACAGGCTCCATCATCCGCCAAACGCCGACGGCCGCACCATGACCAGCTCGTCGGGCTCGTCGCGGTACTGTGCCTGTTGCTGCGCGTCACCCGGCTCGAAGCGGAGGCTGCGCAGCAGCGCCTCGGAGCGGAAGTTGCGGGCCTTGAGCACCGCCAAAAAGGTGTGCACGCCGTGCTGCTCGCGCAGTTCGTCCAGCATCGCGCGCACGGCGCTTGAGCCGATGCCCTGGCGCCAGTGCGCGCTGCCCAGCTCGTAGGCCACGAAGGCGACCTCCGAGGGCAGCACGGTGGCCTGCACGTAGCCCGCGAGTGCTCCCGCAGGCAGCCGCACGACCCAGTTGAGCCACTGCTCGGAGCCATCGTCGGGGCCGCGGCTCTCCAGGCGTCGGAAGCGCTCGGCCAGCCACTGCGCTGAGGGCGGGGGCTCGTTTTCGAATTCGTAAATCGCCGGGTCGGCCAGCACCTCGAACATCTCGGCCGCATGCGTTTGCAGCTGAGGCTCGAGCATGCAGCGCGCGGTCTGAAGGGTTCTCATGCGAGCCTACTTTGCCGGCTGGCTGACGCGCACCCGGTTGCCGTCGGGGTCGAGCACGCTCAGCTCCCGGTCACCCCAAGGCATCAACTGCGCGGTCGTCTGCAGGGCCGCTTCTGCTGACGCGATGTCGTGTGTGACGAGGAACACGTTGCCACGAGGCGAGCAGTCGCCCTCGTGCTCAGTCAGGAACAGCGTGGCCCCTTCGGGCGTGCTGATGGAGATGAACCAAGGCAATCCCGGCCCGTGCTGGTGTCGCCAGTCTTCGGCAAAGCCGAGCCTGGCGTACCAGGCGGCGGCGGCCGGTGCGTTGGTGACACGCAGTGTCGGGATAGCTTCGTGTGGGTGGGCCATGGTGGTGAAACAGCAGAGCGCTCGGGCGCAGGATTTTGCAGTCGAAGCTGGACGATTGGACGCAGCCGGCCGCCGTCGTGGCGCAATGCACACAGGCTCGATAGGTGCTGCTCGGAAAGAAAACCCTCGCCGGCGCTGATTCGAGACGACTTGCCACGCCGCCGTCCCCAGGGGCGGTGGAGATTGCGGCGTGTAGCGCCACGCGCTACAGTTGACCGATGATCCGAAGCTTCAGGCACAAGGGCGTCGAGCGATTCTTTCGGTGCGGTTCGCGAGCCGGCATTCAAGCCGCACACGCCCCGCGGCTGGCGCGCCAGTTGTCCGCGCTCGACGCTGCCACCCGGCCCGAGGACATGAACCGCCCAGGCTGGGATTGGCACCCCTTGAAGGGCAGCCTGGCTGGCCACTGGACAGTCAGCGTCAACGGCAACTGGCGCCTGACTTTTGCATTCGAAGACGGCGATGCCATCCTGGTGGATTACCAGGACTACCACTGAGGTGACGATGAGTTCAATGTTCAACCCTCCCCACCCTGGTCTGACTTTGCGAGACGACATCCTGCCTGCTTTGAATCTGCAGGTCGGTGAGGCGGCCGCCCAGTTGGGCGTCGACCGGACCACCTTGTCCAAGGTTCTCAACGGGCGGGCCGCGATCAGCCCTGCAATGGCCCTGCGCATCGAGCGTTGGCTCGGGCGTGACCACGGAGGCGCTGCCGAAGTGTGGTTGGATCAGCAGGCCGCCTTTGACCTTTGGCAGGCGCGACAAGCGGCCAAGGCGAGCAAGGTGCTGTCGGGTGTCAAGGTGCTCAAGTTGCAATCAGCGTGACCTCACGCCAAGCTTGCCTGATGGCACGAAAGCGGTTCCCGTCAACCGGCGTGTGTCGCCAATTCAGCATCTGTGGTTCAAGACTCCAATCGCACATGCCAGCGTGAGTCCCCGGCAACGTGGCTCGCACGCAGGCAAGCCGAAGAACGCGGGCCGAAGGCCTCGCCGGGCAGGCCCCATGCGTGGGCGTAGGTCAGGGTTCTGTCCGGGCCAAAGGCGATGGTGATCTCCTCACGGAAGGCGGTCTGATCGTCGCGGTCGCCCGAAGAGAACACGAATGCCTCGGGCGTGAGAGCGAGCGCGGGACGGTGCTCGTGCGGCATGACGACAGGCAGTTCAGCCATGACGGGCCACAGGCACAAGGCACCGGTCGGACCCACCCCGAGCAGTGTGCACTCCGCATGCACGAGGCTGCCATCCTCGAGGGTGGCGCGGTAGCGCAGCATCATTGCGCGGCCGTCCACCAGGGGCTCAACATGCAGTTCGGCTCGAAACCGCTCCGCTTCGTGATTGACGCCCTCTCCTTGCAGGACGCGGGCCCCACGCCACAGGCGATCGATCAGGTCCATGGTTCGATGGCTGGAGGGTTGAGAAGCTTGACCAAGATGTGCCGGATGAAAGGGCCAACATAGCCCGAGACGACGGCCACGCTACGGTAGCCGAGTCGGCCGTAAAGAGCCGCCACGCCGTCGTCCAGCGTCTCGATGAGGGCGTCGCGGCAGCCGCGGTGTACGGCCTCGGACTCCAAGGCCTGCAGGATGCGCCGCGCCAGACCCTGCCGCCGGAGGTCCTCGGCCACCCAGAGGTGGCTCACGAACAGACGCTGGTACTCGGTGCGGCCCGTCCCGCCGGCGACCACGCGGGGGCCGTCGCGCACCAGGCAAGCGATGGGCTCGGCATTCCCGTCACTGGCCCGCGCACGACCGTGGGAGAAGACGCCCTCAGCAATGACCTTCAGGTCATCCTCGGGCGCGTGGGCGCCCAGGGTCCAGGCGAGGGGCATGGGTGCTTCAGATGCTGGCAGCGGCCCCAGCCGGCGACGCATGAGCGCTGTCCCGGTCTGCCGGATGGTGAACGCCGTCGTTGACCGGCACGTCCGGGATCAGGAAAGGATTCACCCCCTCCAGACAACCCACGTTGTAGCCGTACTGGTCCGGGAACGAGCGCCGCTGGTGGTGGGTGTAGATGCCGCAGTGGCCGCAGAAGTGATGCCGGGCCACCAGTGTGTTGAACTGGTAACGCCGCAGGTGCTCCTGCCCCTGCACGATGCGGATGCCGTCCAGCATGACCGAGGCCACCACGGCCCCCCTTGCGGCGGCAGATGGAACAGTCGCAGCGACGCGGATTGACGATGCCCTCGGGCAGCGACAACTCCAGCACCACGCTGCCGCAATGGCATGTCAGCCGGTGCACTGGCTGGATGTCGACCTCACCCACTCGAAGGATGCCCATGATCGTGCGCTCCTGAAGAAAACACCCGCCAGGCCCATGACGCTGTGGCGCCTGAGCGCACCAACTCAGAATGGCGAGCTGACACCGTGCGAAGCATACTTCTGACCATGCAGATCCACTTACCGCGCCAGGTCCGCACCGCTGCATCTGGGGCCGCGGCGGTGTCGGCCCTCCTGCTCACGGCCTGTGCCACGGTGAACCCGCATCACGATCCGGCCAAGCCCCATCACCGCCCTGACGGCTTCAGAAACCTGCACACCGGTTTCGAGCCCAAGGGGCTCAGGACGTTGCTGCAGTGGCAGTGGGACGCGGTACGCAACGGCTTGCCGAAGCCGCCTCTGGCACCTACTCCCGTCGTCGAGCCGGACCTCGCCTTTCTGCACGCCAATGCGCGCCGGGGCAGCGAGATGAGCCCGACCCTCACCTGGATCGGCCACGCCACCATGCTGGCTCAGGTGGGCGGCCTGAACTGGCTCACCGACCCCGTGTTCTCCGACCGCGCCTCGCCCGTGGGCTTTGCGGGTCCGCGCCGCGCCCAGCCCCCGGGGCTGGCGCTCGACAAGTTGCCGCGTATCGACGTGGTGCTCGTGTCCCACAACCACTACGACCACCTGGACGAAGCAAGCGTGAAGGCGCTGGCCCGTCAGGCCGGTGGTCCCCCGCTGTTCCTGGTGCCGCTCGGCGTGAAGGCCTGGTTTGCCGACATCGGCATCACTCGGGTGGTCGAGCTGGACTGGTGGGATGCACATCGCGTCGAGGGGCCTGCCGGCGCCGTGGAAGTGGTGTTCACACCCGCCCAGCACTGGTCGGGGCGCACCCTGGCCGATCGGCTGGCGACGCTGTGGGGCGGTTTCGCGGTCTTCGCGCCCGACCTGCACCTCATCTACACCGGCGACACCGGCTACTCGCCCGACTTCCAGGACATCCGCCGTCGGTTCGCGAGGCGCCAGACCGAAGGTGGGTTCGACCTTGCGCTCATCCCGGTGGGCGCCTATGAGCCCCGGTGGTTCATGGGCACCCAGCATGTCAATCCGGCAGAAGCGGTCCAGGTCCACCTGGACCTGGGCGCCAAGCGCTCCGTTGGCGTGCACTGGGGTACCTTCAGCCTCAGCGACGAGTCGCTGGACGAGCCGCCTCGCGCCCTCGAGCGGGCGCGACGCGAGGCTGGTCTGGGCGACGCTGAATTCAGTGTCATGGCCATCGGTCAGACGCTTCAGCTCCCGCGGCGCCGTGCGCCCGTGCGGTGAGGGCTTCCTGCGGCGGAAGGCAAGCAACGGGGAGCATCGTGACGGCTACCGCGGCCGTCCAAAGGGAGTGGCCCGGCGCGGCAGCCGCGGTTCTGGCAGCATGCGCGGCTTGCCTGCGGTCAAAGTGGACACACAGCGGGCCTGTTTTCAGGGAGTTCTCTTGTCTAACACCATCTTTGCGCACCTTAGCTCGTCGCCCGTCGTGGCCCTGCAATCCACCGTTCCTGGCGCAATGAACCTTGCAACCCCCTGCGCACGCCTGCAGCCCCTGGCCCGCGCCGCCGCCCTGGCCATGCTGGCCGGCCCGCTGGCGGCCTTTGCGCAGGACGCCGGCCCTGGCGGGCAGAGCGAGCCTGCGGCCGGCTCGCAGCCCAGCGTTACGCAGCGCGTGGAGATCGCCGCACGCATGGGCTCCACCGAGCTGCGGCGTGCAGCCGAAATCGCCAAACAGATTTACGGCCGCGAGGAGCTTGACCGCTTTGGCGACACCAACGCGCTGGACGTGCTGCGCCGCCTGCCGGGCGTGAACGTGGGCTCGGGCGGGCCGCGCATGCGGGGGCTGGGCGCGGGCTACACGCAAATCCTGATCAATGGAGACCCGGCGCCGCAGGGCTTCAACCTCGACCAGCTGAGCCCTTCGCAAATCGAGCGCATCGAGGTGCTGCGCGCCCCCACGGCCGAACAGAGCACCCAGGCCGTGGCCGGCACCATCAACATCATCCTGAAGGATGCGCCGCGCCGCTCGCAGCGCAGCCTGCGCCTGGGGCTGGGCGACGGACGCGACCGGCCCATGGCCAACACCAACTTGACGATTGGCGAGTCCAAGGGGCCGTTCGCGCTGTCGGTGCCGCTGTCGCTGTTCGAGTGGGACCGCGAGAGCCGTACGACCGTCGAGCGCAAGATGGCAGGCATGAATGGGCTGCCCGCACGATCAGAGCAGGTGGGCACGGGAGCGTCCTGGGGCTGGGGCTACAACCTCGCCCCGCGTCTCAACGTGAAGTTCAGCGACGAGCAGACGCTGTCAGCCGCCACGTTCTTCCAGAAGGGGTACTGGAACAACCGCACCGACTATGCCAACCGCATCCTCGAAGGCAGCCCACTGCTGGACGACGACTCGGTCAGCGAGGGCACCTGGGAGAACCGCCGCGGCAACCTCACATGGACCCACCGCTTCCGCGAAGACCAACGTATCGAGATCCGGGCGGGGGCTCAGCAATCGCGCTGGAACTTTGACGCCCGTAATGTGCGCTCGGGCGCCCTGCAACTGCGCTCGCAGGGCGGCGGCCAGGACGACGGCTTCACGCAGGCCGGCAAGTACAGCCTGCTGCTGGGTGCCGCCCACACCCTTACAGCCGGCTGGGACCTGGAGCACCGCGACCGCCAGGAGCGCCGGGAGACCACCGACGGCGCCGGCATCGCGCTGCTGCCGGCTTTCGAAGGCCAGCCCTTCGAGGCCAAGGTGCGCCGCCAAGCCTTCTACGTGCAGGACGAGTGGGAGATCTCGCCCCAGTGGCAGCTGTACCTGGGCCTGCGCCATGAGCGCATCGCCTCCGAGAGCACCAGCGCGGCCAATCCTGTCCGCAACGAAAGCAGCGTGCTCTCTCCGCTGGCCCACGTGACCTACAAGTTCGACCCCAAGGGCCGCGACATGATCCGCGCGAGCCTCACGCGCAGCTACAAGGCGCCTGGAATCGGCACCTTGCTGGCCCGGCCCCAGATCAACGCGGGCTACACCAACATCAACGTCACCAACACCGCGCTGGCCCCCGACCGCATTGGCAACCCGGCGCTCGCGCCCGAGCTCGCCACCGGCCTGGACATCGCGTACGAGAAGTACCTGGCCAACGGCGGCCTGGTCAGCGTGGGCATCTTCCATCGCCAGCTGAGCGATGTGGTGCGCAACGTGACGGCGCTGCGCACGGTGAGCTGGGCGAACGCTCCTCGCTGGGTGACGGAGCCGCTGAACTTCTCGGATGCCACCACCAGCGGCGTGGAGCTGGAGGTGCGAGGACGCGCAGCGGACCTGTTGCCCAAGCTGCTGGGCAACGCCAAGGCGCTGAACGTGCGCGCGTCGGTGAACCTGTACCGATCGCGCGTCGCGGCACTGCCCGGACCCGACAACCGCCTGGACGGCCAGCAACCCTGGTCGGCCACCCTGGGCTTTGACCAACGCATCAGCGGACTGCCTCTGAACGTGGGGGGCAGCTTGAGCCTGTCTCCGGGTTATGACACCCGCCAGACCGAGGACCAATCGGTCAGGCGCTCCAGCACCCGCAGCGTCGACGTCTTCGCGCAGATGTTCGTCAGTCAGACGATGTCACTGCGC
>CAISJH010000524.1 GCA_903885585.1 uncultured beta proteobacterium | reverse complement strand
CGGGTGCAGTTCACGGCCGACCTCATGCCCAGCGATCTGGCGGGTGTGAGCGTGTTCGAGCGCGGCCGCGAAGCCTTCGTCTTCCACCCCGGCCCCGTGTTCACGCAGGTGCTGCTGGCCGATGAGATCAACCGCGCCGGTCCGCGCACGCAGAGCGCGTTGCTGGAGGCGATGGAGGAGCGCCAGGTCTCGGTGGACAACGCTACGCGAGAGCTGCCCAGCCCTTTCTTCGTGGTGGCCACGCAGAACCCCACGGAGCAGATCGGCACCTACCCGTTGCCGGAGAGCCAGCTGGATCGCTTTCTGATGTGCATCACGCTGGGCTACCCCGACCGGCAGGCCGAACGCGCCCTGCTGGCCGGTGAAGACCGCCGCGCTGCGCTGGCCACACTGCGGGCGGTGATGACACCAGAAGACCTGCAGCAGGTGCAGGCCGCAGCCGCGAAGGTGACAGTCTCCGGCGCCCTGCTGGACTACCTGCAAGCGCTGGTGGAGGCCACCCGCTCGGGGCGCTGGTTCGTCCAGGGCCTGAGCCCCAGGGCAGCCCTCGCCGTGCTGCGCGCGGCCAAGGCACGGGCGCTGATGGCCGGGCGCGACTACGTGGCGCCCGACGACATCCAGGCCATCCTGCCCCAAACCATCGCCCACCGCCTCGTGCCTGCCGCCGGCGCGGGCCGAGGCCCGCGCGAGCAGGTGCGGGCGATGGTGGAGGCCACGCCGGTGCCATGAGCGAGACTGCACGGGCGCTCCGAAGGGGGCGCATTCCGACGTCACGAAGTGACCGCAGGGCCGTCCCGTGAGCAGCTTGACCCTGGGAATGCAGCCTGGCAAGCGCCTGACGACCTGGTTCGAGTCGCGCCTGCCGCAGGCGGATCAACACCAGACAGGTCAGCGCAACATCTACATCGTGCCCACGGTCGGAGGCTTGTTCTTCGCCGTCGTGCTGCTGGTGCTTCTGGTGGCCAGCATCAACTACCAGCTCAGCCTGGGCTACGCGCTGACCTTTCTGCTGGCAGGCAGCGCTCTGGCCTCCATGCACATGACGCACGGCACGCTGCGCGGACTGCAGATGCACCTGCACACGAGCGGGCCAGCATTCGCAGGACAGCACGCCGACGTGGACATCACCATCTCCAACCCGGGCGCGGCGCGTTACGGCATAGGTCTGGGGTGGCGCCACGGCACCGAGCGCGCCTGGACCGACCTGCCGGCGCGCGGCGGCCACACCGTGCGCCTGCTGATGCCGCTGCCCCGGCGCGGCTGGCAGGGCGTGCCCACCCTGGTGGCGGAGACGCGCTTTCCCATGGGCCTGTTCCGCGCATGGACGGTGTGGCGACCGGCGGCGCGGGTACTGGCCTGGCCGCAGCCCGAGCCAGCAGCCCCGCCCCTGCCGGCCCGAGAGGCAGGCGAGACGAGCGAGGTCAGCCGCAGCCCCACGCCTTCATCGGAAGGCGTGGCATTCGACGGCGTGCGGCCCTGGCGACGCGGCGACACCCTGCGCCAGGTGGCATGGAAGAAGGTGGCGCACACGGGACAGCTCGTCAGCCGAGACCGCGAGGCCTCTGCGCAGCGGGAGCTGTGGCTGGATGAGTCAGCCGCCCGCACGCACGACGGTGACCCGGAGCGCTGCTTGTCGCGCCTGACCGCCTGGGTGCTGGAGGCTGACCGCGCAGGGCTGGCGGTCGGCCTGCGCCTGGGCGGCCGCGAGTGGGCACCCGATGCCGG
Source organism: uncultured beta proteobacterium (assembly GCA_903885585.1). GTDB lineage: Bacteria > Pseudomonadota > Gammaproteobacteria > Burkholderiales > Burkholderiaceae_C > Rubrivivax. The sequence continues at coordinate 5,528 of CAISJH010000524.1, read as the reverse complement.
AGAAGCCCACCGACGCGCGCTGCTGAACGCGCTGGGGTCCTGGGGAGAAGGATGAGCTTCCTGCGCGCCGCCAGCACCGCCTGGCAACGCCTGCCCCGCGAGGCCCGCGACACCTTGTTCCTGGTGGCCGTCTCGGCCTGGACGCTGGCTCCGCACCTGGCGCGCAAGCCCGCGTGGCTGGGACTGGGCGTGGTGGCGCTGCTCGCCTGGCGGGTACACCTCGCCGTCAAGTCCAAGCCGCTGCCCGGCCGGTGGACCATCGTGGCCTTGCTGGCACTGGCCGCGGCACTGACGGGCTGGCGCGAGGGCACGCTGCTGGGCAAGGACGCCGGGGTGTCCATGCTGGTGGTGCTGATGGCGTTGAAGACGCTGGAGCTGCGCGCACGGCGCGACGCGATGGTGGTCTTCTTCCTGGGCTTCTTCCTCGTGCTCACCCACTTCCTGTACTCGCAGTCATTGGCCACCGCGCTGGCCATGGCGGTGGCGGTGTGGGGCCTGATGACAGCCCTCGTGCTGGCCCACATGCCGGCCGGGCGGCCGGCGCTGCGCCAGGCCAGCGCCGTGGCGTTGCGGGCTGCGGCTTTCGGCACGCCGGTGATGGTGGCGCTGTTTCTGCTGTTCCCGCGTATCGGCCCGTTGTGGGGGCTGCCCAGCGACGCCGTAGGGCGCACGGGGCTTTCAGGCACGCTGGAAATGGGCGGCGTGGCGGAGATAGCAGCCGACGACTCCATTGCCCTGCGCGTGCGCTTTGACGGCCCGGCACCGCCACCTTCGGCGCTGTACTTCCGCGGGCCGGTGTTGTCGTGGTTCGACGGCCGAACCTGGACGCGCGACGCACCACCAGGCGGCGGCCGTGCCCCGTGGATGCTGATGCTGCCACCCGACTTGGAGGGCACAGGACCACGCCTGCGCTACGAGATGACGCTGGAACCCAGCCGCCTGCCACTGCTGCCGTTGCTGGAAGGCACCACGGCGCCGCTGGAGGTGACGCCAGGCGACGCCTTCCAGGCCATCACCCAGCGCAGTGATCTGCAGTGGCAGGTGTCACCCCCCGTCAGCTCGGTGGTCCAGGTGCAGGCCCAGGCCTGGAGCGGCTTTCGCCATGGCACCCGTGCGGGCTCCTTCGCCTTGCGCGAGCTGGTGGACCTGCCTCCAGGCTTCAACCCTCGCACGATGGCCTGGGCGGCCGAACTGCGGCGCAACCCGCAGCTCGCCACGGCGGACGCGCGCACGCTCGCGAACGCCGTGCTGGCGCATGTCCGCTCGGCTGGCTTTCTCTACACCTTCACGCCCGGCACCTATGGGCGCGACGCGGTCGACGAGTTCTGGCTGGACCGCCGGGCCGGGTTCTGCGAGCACTTTGCCTCGGCCTTCGTGATGGTGATGCGGGCGCTGGACGTGCCCGCGCGCATCGTCACCGGCTACCAGGGCGCAGACCCCACGCCCGTGGACGGCTGGTGGGTGGTGCGCCAGCGCCACGCCCACGCCTGGGCCGAAATCTGGCAGCCCGGCGAAGGTTGGCTGCGGGTGGACCCCACCGCCGCCGTGGCCCCCGAACGCATCGAGCGCAGCCGCAACCTGGCTCCCCCGCGCGGCCTGGTCGGTCAGGCCCTCGCCAACGTCAACCCTGAATTGCTGCTCACGCTGCGCCGAGCCTGGGAGCGCGTGGACCAGCGCTGGAACCAGTGGGTGCTGGGCTACACCAAGACACAGCAGTTGGATCTGCTCAAGAAGATGGGCGTGGAGATGCCGGATCTGACCGACCTCTCACGCGCACTCGTGGGCCTGCTGGTGGCCGCTGCGCTGGCGGGCGCCATCTGGGCGGCTTGGGATCGGCGGCGCCGCAGCCCCTGGGAGCGCACCCAGGCCTTCGTGGCCCGGCGCCTGCAACGCCTGGGCGTGCCCTGCCCGCCGCACGAAGGCCCGCGCGCCTGGGCGCAGCGCGTGCGAGCGCACCTGGGGCCGGCAGGCGAGGCGCTCGCGCTGACCTTGCTGGAGTTGGAGCGGCTGCGTTACGGGCCGCAGGCAGCTGCTGGCGGCACGGTGCCCCGGGCCTGGCGGCAGCATTTCGCCGCGACCGCGCGCGCTGCCCGTCAGCACAAGCCCTCTGCTGAGGACTCGGTGGCTGCGGTACGCTCATCGGCATGAGCAGGTTCCCACAGCTTTGGCCGCCGGCGGCGCATCGCAGCGCCCCGCAAGAGGCACACCAGCGCGTCGAAAGGTCCGGTGTGCGCAGCCGGAGCTTCCCCGCCCTGCGCTGCGCCTGGGCCTGTGCCATCGCCGTTGTGAGCTTCACCGTGACGGCACCTCTGGAAGTCCTTGCGCAGAGCGCCACAGTTGCCCCTCAGGAAGCCCCGGCCAAGGGCGCAGCCCCGGTCAAGGCGAAGACCAAACCTCAGAAGTCTGGCAAGGCCGGACAGGCGGGCAAAGCACCGGGTGCCAAGGCCGTGCAGCGTGAATCCGCCGCTGCAGCAGGCACCACCTATGGACGGCGCGAAGACCTGCTGCGCTTTGCCGCCGAAGTGGCAGCGCGTCATGGGATGGACCCGGCCACCCTGGAGCGCCAACTGGCTGAGGCCCGCAAGTTGCCATCGGTGCAGCGCCTCATCATGCCGCCGCCGGCGGGCACGGCCAAGAACTGGGCCGCCTACCGCGACCGCTTCATCGAGCCGCAGCGCATCCAGGCTGGCCTCGCCTTCTGGCGCGCCCACGAACGCTGGCTGGAGACGGCCGAGGCCCGCTGGGGCGTGCCCGCGTCGCTCATCGTCGGCATCATTGGCGTAGAGACCTTCTACGGCCGGCACATGGGCAGCTTCCGCGCCCTGGACGCACTGACCACGCTGGCTTTCGACTTCCCCCCCGGCCGGCGCGACCGCAGCGATTTCTTCCGCTCCGAACTCGAGAACCTGCTGCTGCTGGCCCACCGCGAGCAGGTGGAGGCGGCCAGCTACACCGGCTCTTACGCCGGCGCGCTGGGCCTGCCGCAGTTCATGCCCGGTAGCCTGAACCGCTGGGCCGTGGATTTCGACGAAGACGGCCACATCGACCTGCACCGCAACCCGGCCGATGCGATTGGCAGCGTGGCGCACTACCTGGCCGCCTTCGGCTGGGTGCGCGACATGCCCACCCACTACGCGGTGGCCGCCCCCGTGGACGTGAGCGACCGTGCCCACCTACTCGGCCCCGACATCCTGCCGACATTCACCCCAACGCAGTTCAGCCAGCGCGGCGCCGAACTGCCCGAACCCGGCCGCCAGCACGACGGCCTGCTGGCCCTGGTGGAACTGCAAAACGGCGACGCCGCCCCCAGCTACGTGGCCGGTACCAGCAACTTCTACGCTGTCACGCGCTACAACTGGAGCAGCTACTACGCGATGGCGGTGATCGAGCTGGGGCAGGCGGTGCGGAGGGCGTTCGCTACTGCACGCTGAAGCCGTTTCAGCGCGACGCGGACAGACGAGCGCCCCTCTTCGGGTACCGCCACCGCCCCCAAGTTCAAGCACCCCTCACGCCGCCATAGGCACCAGGAAGTCGCGGCTGATGCCCACGCCCAGGTCGTTCACGCGGTCCAGGAACTGGGTGAGGTAGGCGTGCAGGCCGGTAGCCAGGATCTCGTCGATCCGGCCGTATTGCAGGTCGCTCTTCAGGCGGCCGGCGCGGCGCAGGGTTTCGGCGCTTTGCTGGTTGGCCACGAGCTGCAGGTTGGCCACCACCTCGTTCATGCAGGCCGCCAGTGAGCGGGGCATGTCCGGGCGCAGGATCAGCAGTTCGGCCACGCGCTCGGGGCGGATGACGTTACGGTAGACCTTGCGGTAGACCTCGAAGCCGGAGACGGAACGCAGGATGGCGCTCCAGTGGTAGAAGTCCACTTCCTGGGCGGAGCCGGGGCTGGGGAGTGCTGAGCCGCCTGTCGTCTGGATCTGGGCCTGCACCTGCGCTTGGACTTGAGCCTGGGTCTGCGACTGCGCCGGGGTCTGGCCGGGGCCGAAGAACTCTCCGCCGGCCAGGCCCGTCAGGGCGTGGTACTTCACGTCCAGCAGGCGCGCGGTGTTGTCAGCGCGTTCCAGGAAGGTGCCGATGCGGATGAAGTGCAGCGCCTCGTCCATCAGCATGGTGCCCACGGTGACGCCGCGGCTCAGGTGCGAGCGGAACTTCACCCACTCGAAGAAGGCGCCGGGGTCGCGTTCGAAGGCGCCGTCTTTCAGCAGGCGGTTGAACTCCAGCCAGGTCTGGTTCTGCGTCTCCCACACCTCGGTGGTCAGCGTGCCGCGCACGGCGCGGGCGTTCTCGCGCGCGGCGCGCAGGCAGTTCCAGATGCTGGAGAGGTTGCCCTCGTCACGGACCATGAAGTCCATGACATTGCGGGCATTGACCTCGCGGTAGCGCTCCCCAAAGGACCCGGTGAGCTCGGAGATGCTCAGCAGCCCCCGCCAGCCCTGCTCGGCCATGTCGGCCGACTGCGGCAGCAGCGAGGTCTGGTAGTTAACGTCCAGCATACGCGCGGTGTTCTCTGCGCGTTCCATGTACCTGGACATCCAGAAGAGGTGGTCGGCCGTCCTAGAGAGCATCGAATGCCTCCTGATGATTCTGTTCAAGCCTCCCGCCGCGGAACCGGCTTTGCCGGGCCGCTGGTGGGCGGCCCCCTCGGGGGGTAGCGAGCGCCAGCGAGCTTGGGGGCCTCATGTCAGTCTTCCAGTACCCAGGTGTCCTTCGTCCCCCCGCCCTGCGAGGAGTTGACGACGAGCGAGCCTTCCTTCAGCGCCACGCGCGTCAGGCCACCGGGCACGGTCTGCACGCCGCGGCCGGAAGAAAGCACGTAGGGCCGCAGGTCGATGTGGCGCGGGGCCACGCCGCTCTCCACGAAGGTGGGGCAGGTGGACAGGCTCAGCGTGGGCTGGGCGATGTAGTTCTCGGGGCGGGCCTTGAGCACGGCGCGGAAGGCTTCCACCTCGGCCTTCGTGGCTGCCGGGCCCACCAGCATGCCGTAACCGCCGGCACCGTGCACCTCCTTCACCACCAGTTCGGGGAGATGCGCCAGCACGTACTTCAGGTCCTCGGGCTCGCGGCAGAGCCAGGTGGGCACGTTGTTGAGGATGGGTTTTTCGCCGAGGTAGAACTCGATCATCTTCGGCACATAGGGGTAGATCGACTTGTCGTCGGCCACGCCGGTGCCGATGGCATTGCACAAGCTCACATTGCCCGCGCGGTACACGTCGAGCAGGCCGGCGCAGCCGAGCGTGGAGTCCGGGCGGAAGGCCTGCGGGTCGAGGAAGTCGTCATCGACCCGTCGGTAGATGACGTCGATGCGGCGCGGCCCCTGGGTGGTGCGCATGTAGAGGTGTCGGTCGCGCACGAAGAGGTCCTTGCCCTCGACCAGCTCCACGCCCATCTGCTGGGCCAGGAAGGCGTGCTCGAAGTAGGCGCTGTTGTACATGCCCGGGGTCAGCACCACGACGGTAGGCTCGTTGACGCCGGCCGGGGCCACGTCGCGCAGCGTCTCGAGCAGAAGGTCGGGGTAATGGGCCAGG
>CAISJH010000523.1 GCA_903885585.1 uncultured beta proteobacterium | reverse complement strand
GTGCAGGCCGAACAAGCGCAGCGCGCTGGTGATCTGGGCCTGGGCGCGTGTGGCGGCGGCCGCGTCCAGATCGGCCTTGTTGATGACGACCAAGTCCGCCAGTTCCATCACGCCCTTCTTGATGGCCTGGAGGTCGTCGCCCGCATTGGGCAGTTGCAGCAGGCAGAACATGTCGGTCATGCCGGCCACGGCCGTCTCGCTCTGACCTACGCCCACGGTCTCGACGATGACCACATCAAAGCCCGCCGCCTCGCACACCAGCAGCGCCTCGCGCGTCTTCTCGGTCACACCGCCCAGGTTGCCCGCTGCCGGGCTCGGGCGGATGAAAGCGCGCGTGTCCACGCTCAGGCGCTCCATGCGCGTCTTGTCACCCAGGATGGAGCCACCGCTCACGCTCGATGACGGGTCGACCGCCAGCACCGCCACCCGGTGGCCGCGCTCGATGAGGAACAGTCCCAGGGCCTCGATGAAGGTGCTCTTGCCCACGCCCGGCACCCCGCTGATGCCCAGGCGAAACGAGCGCCCGGTGTGTGGCAGCAGGGCGTTCAACAGCTCATCGGCCTGCAGCCGATGGTCAGGCCGGGTGGACTCCAGGAGCGTGATGGTCTTGGCCAGCGCACGCCTGCGCGCCAGACCCTCGCCGTTCAAGACTCCATCGAGCAGGTTCATGGCGAACGAGCCTTTGCGGCTTCAGGCCAGCGCCTTCTTGATCTGCTCCAGCACATCCTTGGCACTCACCGGGATGGGCGTGCCCGGTCCGTAGATGCCCTTGACGCCGGCCTGGTAGAGGAAGTCGTAGTCCTGCGCGGGCACCACACCGCCGTCGAAGACGATGATGTCGTCAGCGCCCTGCTCCTTCAGCGCCTGGATGATGGCGGGCACCAGGGTCTTGTGGCCGGCGGCCAAGGTGCTGACGCCCACCGCGTGCACGTCGTTCTCGATGGCCTGACGGGCGCACTCCTCGGGCGTCTGGAACAGCGGACCCATGTCGACGTCGTAACCAAGGTCGGCAAAGGCCGTGGCCACCACCTTGGCGCCGCGGTCATGGCCGTCCTGGCCCAGCTTGGCGATCATGACGCGCGGGCGACGCCCCTGCTCTTCGCCAAAGGCGGCAATCTCCTGCTGGAGACGGGCCCAGCCTTCGGCGCTGTCGTAGCCGGAGGCATCAGCAGATTGGTAGGCGGCTGCATACACCCCGGTCACCTTCTGGATGTCGGCGCGGTGGCGCCCGAAGACGGTTTCCAAGGCGTCGCTGACCTCGCCCACGGTGGCGCGGGCGCGGAGGGCCTCGATGGACAGGGCCAGCAGGTTGCCTGCGGGCTCACCGGCCGCGCCTGCGTGGGCGCACGCGGTCAAGGCCTCCAGCGCGGCGTGCACGCGCGCAGCATCGCGCGTGGCGCGGATCTGTTGCAGCCGCGCGATCTGGCCTTCGCGCACCTTGACGTTGTCGATCTGCAGGATGTCCACCGGGTCCTGCGTCTTGAGCCGGTACTTGTTGACGCCCACGATGACGTCCTGGCCGGAGTCGATGCGGGCCTGCTTCTCGGCGGCGCTGGCCTCGATCTTGAGCTTGGCCCAGCCGCTGTCCACAGCCTTGGTCATGCCGCCCATGGCCTCGACTTCCTCGATGATGGCCCAGGCTTGGTCGGCCATCTGCTGGGTCAGCGTCTCCATCATGTAGCTGCCGGCCCAGGGGTCCACCACGTTGGTGATGTGGGTCTCTTCCTGGATGATG
>CAISJH010000522.1 GCA_903885585.1 uncultured beta proteobacterium | reverse complement strand
GTCATCTCCTGCACTGCCAGCTCCTTGCCCATCATCGGGCTGGGCGCGGTGGAGAGCGCCCTCAAGGCGCGCCGCCGCCGGCCCATGTTCATGGTGGACCTGGCCGTCCCGCGCGACATCGAGCCCGAGGTGGCCCGCCTGCAAGACGTCTACCTCTACACCGTGGACGACCTCTCCGCCGTGGTGCAGACCGCCGGCGAGAAGCGCCACGCCGCCGTCGAGCGGGCCGAGGCCATCGTCGACGCAGGAGTGCGCAGCTTTGCGCACTGGCTGGACCAGCGCGCCAGCGTGCCGCTGATCCAGGCCCTGAACCGCCAGGCCGACGACTGGCGCAGCCTGGAACTGGCCCGCGCCCGCAAGCTGCTGGCCAAGGGTGAAGACGTCGACGCGGTGCTCGAAGCCCTGTCGCGCAGCCTGACGCAGAAGATGCTGCACGGCACCATGGCCGAGCTGCACTCGGCCGACGGCCCGCAGCGCGAGCAACTGGCGGCCACGGTGTCGCGCCTGTTCCTGCGCGGCGGCGGCCGGCACCCATCGGGCGACGCCCGTTAGCGGCGCCACCCCCTCGCCAGCCGGGTTCACCGCCCGGCCCCCCGCCCCATGAAAGACACCCTTCGACACCAGCTCGACCGCCTGGGTCTGCGCCTGGCCGAACTGGACGCCAGCCTGGCCGACAACGCCGTGGCATCCGACATCAAGCGCTTTCGCGCCCTGTCCAAGGAACAGGCCGATGTGGCCGAGGTAGTGGGGCTGTACCGGCGCTACCTGCAACGCGAGGAAGACCTCGACGTGGCCCAGGGCCTGCTCGAGGAGCCCGACATGGCACAGATGGCGCGCGAGGAGATCGCCCAGGCCCAGGCCGACATGGCGCAGCTGCAGGCCGAACTGCAAGGCGCGTTGCTGCCGCGCGACCCTGACGACGAGCGCCCAGCCTTTCTGGAGATCCGCGCTGGCACGGGGGGCGACGAGTCGGCGCTGTTCGCCGGCGATCTGGCCCGCATGTACCTGCGCTTTTGCGAACGCCAGGGCTGGCGCACCGAGATCATGAGCGAGAGCCCGGCCGAGCTGGGCGGCTACAAGGAACTGGTGCTGCGCGTCGAGGGCACGCAGGCCTACGGCACGCTGCGCTTCGAGTCCGGCGGCCACCGCGTGCAACGGGTGCCGGCCACCGAGAGCCAGGGCCGCATCCACACCAGCGCCTGCACGGTGGCCGTGATGCCCGAGCCCGACGAAGCGGCCGAGGTGACGCTGAACCCGGCCGAGCTGCGCATCGACACCTTCCGCGCCAGCGGCGCCGGCGGCCAGCACGTCAACAAGACCGACAGTGCCATCCGCATCACCCACCTGCCCACGGGGCTGGTGGCCGAGTGCCAGGACGACCGCTCGCAGCACCGCAACAAGGCCAAGGCGATGGCCGTGCTGGCCGCACGCCTGCGGGAAAAGGAGCGCACCGAGCGTGCCGCCCAGGAGGCCGCCACCCGCAAAGGGTTGATCGGAAGCGGCGACCGCAGCGACCGCATCCGCACCTACAACTTCCCGCAGGGCCGCATCACTGACCACCGCATCAACCTCACCCTGTACAAGCTGGGTCAGGTGATGGAAGGTGACCTGAGCGACATGGTGAGCGCGCTGAAGGCCGCTCGCGCCGCCGAGCAGTTGGCCGCGCTGGAGGGTTCGGCTTGAGCGAGGAGCGAGCCCCGGGGTCACCGCGGTCTGGCCAGGCGCCCACCGTATCGGACCTGCTGGCCCAGGCCAGGGCGGCCGGGGTCGATCGGCTGGATGCCCAGCTGCTGCTGGGCCGGCTGCTGCAGCAACCGCGGGCCTGGCTGATCGCCCACGACGACCATGTAGTTGGCGCCTCGCAGACCCAGGACTTCATGGCCCAACTGGCCGAGCGCGCCCGGGGCGTCCCCTTGGCCTACCTGTTGGGGGAGCGGGAGTTCCACGGCCTCACGCTGCGCGTGACCCGTGACGTGCTGGTGCCCCGGCCCGACACCGAGGTGCTGGTGGACTGGACGCTGGAACTGCTGGCCGGGCTTGACCACGACCTGCCCCTTGCGGACCACAGCACGCCGCCCACCGTGGCCGACCTGGGCACGGGCAGCGGCGCCATCGCCCTGGCCCTGAAACACGCCTGGCCCACGGCCCTGGTGTGTGCCGTGGAGCGCAGCCCGGCGGCCCTGGCGGTGGCGCGGGCCAACGGCCAGCACCTGGGCCTGCCTGTGGAGTGGCTGCAGGGCGACTGGTTCACGCCGCTGGCGGACCGTCGCTTCGATCTCATCGTCTCCAACCCGCCCTACATCGACGGCGCCGACGCCCACCTGGCCGCCCTGCACGCAGAGCCCATCGCGGCGCTGACCCCCGGGCCAGACGGCCTGGCTGCCCTGCGCGTGCTGGCCCGAGACGCACCACCCCATCTGCAGCCGGGCGGCTGGTTGCTGCTGGAGCATGGGCATGACCAGGGGGCTGCGGTGCGCTCTCTGCTGCAGGCTGCAGGGTTGGAGCAGGTGCAGACGCGGCGCGACTTGGGGGGCCAAGAGCGCT
>CAISJH010000521.1 GCA_903885585.1 uncultured beta proteobacterium | reverse complement strand
GGCCGTCGAACAGCAGTTGCATCTCACGCAGCGGCAATGGAGCCTGGGCGCAGATCAAGGCCGTTTCAAGAACCCGTTTGGCGTCGGGAAGGTTCATCAATCAGTGACCTGGAACAGCGTGATGCACGCCGGTGAGTCAAGCCCGATCCTCGGGCCATGGAACAGTGCGAAGCCTCGGCCGAGAGGGGACGAGAGGTCTGCCATGCGGGCCTCCGCAGGAGGCGAATGCCCTCAACGGCACTCCAACACTCCCCAGCGGCTACTGCGGCACCGAGGGCTCTGCAGCCCCGCGCGTACGCAGATTCTAGGCCCTGAGGACGCATACACCCAAACCACAAGCGAGGTCGGGTTCCCAGGAGCGCCGTGACAGCGGCGAGCCTAGAGACACGAGAGCGCCAAGACACCCCAAGCCTGGGCCACGTCAGCCGGCGGTGAGCGCACAAACTCCACGCGCCCGCCATGCACGGGATGCGCCAGGGCCAGCTTCCATGCATGGAGGGCTTGACGCTCCAACTGAAGACCCGGGGCGCCTCCGTAAAGCCTGTCGGCCAGCAGGGGGTGCCCAATGTGCGACAGATGCACCCGGATCTGGTGAGTGCGGCCGGTATGCAGGCGGCACTGGACTGCCGTCATCCCATCGCGGCTGGCCACGGCCTCCACATCCGTTCGGGCAGGCCGCCCCGCATGGTGCACGGCCATGCGAAGACGCGACGCCGGGTCCCTGCCGATGGGCGCATCCACCGTCTGCACGCCCGGCACCAGCACGCCATGAACGATGGCCATGTAAAGACGCTGCACCTCTCGCGCCGCGATGGCCCGGCTGAGCGCAGTCACCGCCTGCAAGGTCTTGCCCACCATCATCAGGCCTGAGGTGTCCTTGTCGAGACGATGGACGATGCCCGCCCGCGGCAGATGAACGGCTGCCGGGTGGTGGGCCAGCAGCCCGTTCAGCAGGGTCCCCGACCAGTGGCCAGGTGCGGGATGCACCACCAGACCCACGGGCTTGTCCAGCACGATCAGGGCCTCATCCTCGTGGACGATGTCCAACGCCATCGCCTCGGGCCTGAAAGCCAGGCTCTCCGCCGTTGGACGCAATTCAACCTGCAGAGACTGGCCCACCTTGAGCCGGCGCGAGGACTGCAGCGAACGCACGCTGTCAAGGCTGACCAGCCCCTGCTCGATCAAGCCCTGGTGGTGGCTGCGAGAGAACTCCGGCGCCAGCGCCACCAAGGCCTTGTCCAGCCTCCACCCATGCCAGGACGGGGTCACCGTGGCTGCGCGCAACTCATGCTCTGGCCCCGCTGACAGATCAGCGCCTTCATCGTCTGCGGGTTCTGTGGAAGTTGTCAAAGGGGCGGTCCCTATAATTTGGGCCGTGAAACACCTGAGGCGGCGCCTGTCGCCGGCATCTGAGGCATGAAGTTCTCTAGAGCCCCGCGCCTAGGCGCCCTGACCCTGACTGCTGCGCTCGCGCTGGCGGGCTGCAGCTTGTTTCCGGGCAAGGGCGAAAGCCCCGCCGAAAACCTGGACAAATTGTATGCAGAGGCCCGTGACGACGTGGCCAGCGGCAGTTTCGACCGCGCCATCAAGACGCTGGAGCGGCTGGAAGCCCGGGCTTCGGGCACGCTGTTGGGCCAGCAGGCCCTGCTCGACCTGGCCTATGCACAGTGGCGCGCAGGCGAGCGGGCCACGGCGCTGGCAACCATCGAGCGCTTCATCAAGATGCACCCGTCCAGCCCGGCGTTCGACTACGCCCTCTACCTCCGCGGGCTGGTCAATTTCAACGATAACCTGGGCCTGTTTGGCGCGCTGGCGCGGCAGCAGATCTCCGAGCGGGACCAGAAAGCCTCGCGCGAGGCCTTCCAGGCCTTTTCTCAACTGGTTCAGCAGTTCCCCGACTCGAAGTACGCCCCGGACGCCCGTGCGCGGATGGACTTCATCGTCAACTCGCTGGCCGACTACGAGGTGCATGTAGCGCGGTACTACTTCCGGCGCGGCGCCTACCTCGCTGCGGTCAACCGTGCCAAGCAGGCGGTGACGGACTTCGACCGCGCGCCCGCAGCCGAAGAGGCGCTGGCCATCATGGTGATGGGCTATGAGCGCCTGGGCCTGAAGGAACTCAGCGCGGATGCACAGCGGGTGTTGAAGAAAAACTTCCCCTCCTCGCGCTTCTTGTCGGCCGACGGCCTGAACCCCTCCTCAGACAAGCCCTGGTGGCGTTTCTGGTGAGCGCGACAAGGCGCTGATTTCCCGCAGCCAAGCGATGGCCTGCGCTTCATCTTCGAGGCGGGTCATCGGGGGTACCGCCGCCAGCAGGCCCTTGCCATAGCCCATGCGGGCCAGCCGCGGGTCGCAGATCACCAGCAGCCCCAGGTCGCCTTCGGTGCGTATGAGTCGGCCCGCACCCTGCTTGAGCGAGACCGCTGCCTCCGCAAGGAAATAGGCCTCGAAGGCGCTGCCACCCTGACTCTCGATCGCCCTCGTCCGGGCCTTCACCAAGGGGTCGGTTGGCGGGGGAAACGGCAGCTTGTCGATCAGCACGCACTGCAGCGCATCGCCGGGCACGTCGATGCCCTCCCAGAAGCTCTGCGAGCCCACCAGCACCTTGCCCACACCGTCACCGAACCGCTGCAGCAGGGCGCGGCGCGTCTCTTCACCCTGTACCAGTACTTCCAGGCGGACGCCAGCCGCCTGGGCGGCTGACCGGAGGGCCTGCGCCACCACGGGCAAGGCCTTCAGCGTGGTGGTGAGCACAAAGCTGCGGCCACCCAGCTGGGCAGCACAGCGAGCCGCCAGTTCTCCCACGGCCTTTGGATGGCGCGGGTCTTGCGGCAACGGCAAGCTCTGGGGCACCCACAGGCGGGCCTGTCTTGCGTAGTCGAACGGACTCCCCGCCCGCAGGATCTTGGCATCCTCCAGGCCAGTGCCCGCCGTGAACCAACTCAGCCGCTCATCGCTGCCCAGCGTGGCGGAGGTGAAGATCCAGGAGCGTCTGGCCAGGGCGCGCCGCTCGGCCAAGGCGTCACGGATGTTCAGGGGAGACTCCACCAGCCGCACGCCGTGGGCCGTGAGGTCGGCCCAGCGAACCCGCTGGGGGTCCACGGGGCTCGCGAACTGCTGGGCCCGCTGCATCAGTTCGGCACACCGCTCAGCCAGCCTTCGCCACTCGGGCGCGGTGCCCTCCACCGCCAGCGCCGCCTCGCGCGCATGGGACAGCTGCAGCACCAGCGCCTCCAAGGCGCTGGTCCAGCTCGGCTCACGCGCCACCTCGTCCCACTCGCGTTTGATCGAACCGCGCGCTTCAGCGAGGGGGCCTGCACATGCCAGGCGAAGCTCACGCGCGGACTTCTCCAGGCCGCCGGCCAGCTCCTGCCAGGGTCGCAGCCCGCGAGCATGCTGCAAACCTGCCGCGAGCACATCCCTGGACAGGTCCAGGAGCTGGCCACTGGCCAGGGTGGACCCGAGAAACTGCAGGCCCACCTCCATCAGTTGGTGGGCTTCGTCGAACACCGCCACGTCCACCGAGGGCAGCAGTTCAGCAACCTCGCTTTCCCGCAAGGCCAGGTCGGCGAAAAAGAGATGGTGGTTGACCACGACGATGTCAGCGGCCATGGCGTCCCTGCGCGCCTTGACCACGTGGCACTCTGAATAGCGTGGACAGTCCGCGCCCAGACAGTTATCGCGCGTGGAGGTGACGAGCGGCACGACGGGCGAGCGCTCATCCAGTGACTCGATCTCGGCAAGGTCGCCCGTGCGCGTCTGCAAAGCCCAGGACTCCACGCGCGACAAGGCGCGCAGCGACCAGCGGTCCGAGAGGTCGGCGGTGTGTCGAGCCTGCTCCAGCCGCCACTGGCACAAGTAGCTTGAACGGCCCTTGAGCAAGGCGGTGCGCACCGGCACCTGGAACGTGGCCTTCAACCGAGGCAAGTCCCGCAGGAAAAGCTGGTCCTGCAAACCCTTGGTGGCCGTGCTGACGAGTACCCGCCGGCCGGACAGCAGCACGGGCACTAAATAGGCGAAGGTCTTGCCCACGCCCGTACCTGCTTCGACCACCAGATCAGACAGGTGCTGAATAGCCTCGGCCACGGCGCGCGCCATGTCCAGCTGAGAGGCCCGCACCGAAAACCGGCTGTCAGCCTGGCTCAGAGGCCCGCCTGCAGAAAATGCCCAATCCACAGCAGCCACCAGGGCACCAGGCTCCGGCGCGCTGCCTAGTTCGGGCGCCTCCACCGTCGACATCATGTGAGCCAGACCTTCAGGCAGGTTCGGGCGGCTGCAGTGACAACTCCAGCCTGGAGATCTGGTCTCTCAAGGCCAGGCGCCGCTTCTTCAGTCGACGCAAGGCGAGGTCATCCAGCGGCCCCTCCGGGTCGACACGGTCGATCAGGCTGTCCAGGTCCGCATGCTCGATACGCAACTCGATGAGGCGTCGCGCCGGCGAATGTAGATTCTCTGTCATGCAAGGATCTGTATTTGTGCCAGTTTATAGTGCGTGGTGATGTCTGCCCCCGCCCCTGCATTCAGGCTCAGTGCCGCCACGGCCATCCACCGGGGGGACCGCGCTTACCAGCAGGACCAAGTGGCCCTGCTGCCCCACCCCAGAGTGGCGGGCTGCGCGCTGGCCCTGGTGGCCGACGGCATGGGCGGCAAGAGCGGCGGACGCAAGGCATCCGACCAAGTGATGCTGACGGGCAAGCAGTTGTTCGAACGCTTCGCCCCGGGTCAGGACGATGCCGGCGAGATGCTGCGGCAGGTGGCATTGGAAGCCCACCTCATGATCAAGCTCACCGCCATCGCGGCGGAAGAAGAGCCTCACAGCACCCTCGCGGGCTTTGTGCTGCTACCCGGCCTGAAGGCCTGCATCGTGAACTCCGGCGACTCCCGCGTCTACCACTTCCGCGGGCCCGACATGCTGCTGCGGACCAAGGATCACTCCTACGTGCAGCGCCTGGTGGACGAAGGCAGGCTCACCGAGGAAGAGGCGGCCAATCATCCCAAGTCCAACCTGTTGACAGGGTGCCTGGGCTCGCAGAAGGACCCACCTGTGGCGACACAGGCGGTGGACCAGTTGCAGGTGGGCGATGCCCTGATGACCTGCAGCGATGGCGTCTGGCACTACTTCTCAGCCCAGGAAATGGCCAACGCCATCCAGACCATGACCCCGCGGGAAGCCACTGCATGGCTGATCGACCGAGCCCGCGAGCGGGCCAATGGCGGGGGCGACAACCTCTCCATCGCCCTGATCAGAATCGACCCGATCACCTGACCCGAATACGCACGGGCCTGGCGCTGACGTGGCGCCGCCTCAGGTCAGCCCGGTGTCCACTTCTCGACGCGCCAACGCCAGGAACTCGGCAGACTGCATCTCCCGCAACCGGGAGGCCGTGCGCGGGAACTCGTGCGACAGTGGCCCCTCCAGGTACAGCTCCTCGGGCTGATCAGCCGCCGACATCACCAGCTTGACCCGCCTGTCGTACAGCACGTCGACGAGCCAGGTGAAGCGCCGGGCCTCGCTGGACATGCGCGGCGGCATCTTCGGCACGTCAGACAACAGCACCGTATGGAAGCGGGAGGCGATCTCCAGGTAGTCGTTGTGGGATCGGGGGCCGCCGCAAAGAACAGAGAAGTCAAACCAGACCACGCCGCCTGCCCGCCGTCGGGCATGGATCTCCCGGTGCTCGATATTGAGCACGGCGGCTTCGTCGCGCGCCTCGGCCATCGCCTCAAAGGCCTGCAGCATTGCAGCATCCGCGGCTGACCCGAGTGGGCAATGGTAGACCTGCACCTTCTGCAGCGAGCGCTGCCGGTAATCCGTGCCTGCATCGACGTTCACCACCTCCAGATGCTTCTTCAGCAGCTCAATGGCGGGCAGGATGCGGTCGCGGTGCAGGCCGTTCGGGTAAAGCGCGTCTGGATGGAAGTTGGATGTCGTGACGATGCTGACGCGGTTGGCGAACATCGACTCTAGTAGCCGGTGGAGGATCATGGCGTCGGTGACGTCCGCCACGTGAAACTCATCAAAGCAGATCAGACGAAAACGCCGGGCGATGCGGCGGCCCAGCTCGTCCAGCGGGTTCACCGTGCCCTTCAGATCCTGCAACTCCCGGTGCACCTCGCGCATGAACTCGTGGAAGTGCAGCCGGGTTTTGCGCTTCAGGGGCACGGACTGGAAGAAGCCGTCCATCAGGAAGCTCTTGCCGCGCCCCACACCGCCGTACATGTACACGCCGTGCGGGATGGGCGGCTTGATCAGCAGCCGGGTCACGGCGTTGCGCCGCCTTGACAGATAGGTCTCCCACTCGGTTTCGCAGCGCTCTAGGGCGTTGACCGCCGCCAGTTGCGCCGGGTCGGCCGTGAACCCCCTATCGCGAAGGGTCTGCTGGTACAGATCACGAACGCCCATGTGGTTTCCCATGACTCGATACAGGCGGCGCCCCCGATCGCCAATAGCCGACTTGGCATTCAGCCAGCAGTCGGCCATCGGCCGTCAGGGACGGGGCCTCAGAAGTTCAGCGTGCGCTTGTCCACCGCCAGGGCCGCTTCCCTGGTCGACTCCGACAGTGACGGGTGGGCGTGGCAGATGCGGGCAATGTCTTCGGCCGAGGCCTTGAAGGCCATGGCCATCACGGCTTCAGCAATCAGCTCCGAAGCCATCGGGCCGATGATGTGCACGCCCAGAATCTCGTCGGTCTTGGCGTCCGCCAGGATCTTCACGAAGCCCGTGGTGTCGCCCAACGCGCGCGCCCGCCCATTGGCCAGGAACGGGAACTGGCCGGCCTTGTAAACCACGCCGTCGGCCTTGAGTTGCTGCTCGGTACGTCCGACCCAGGCGATCTCGGGGCTGGTGTAGATCACCCAGGGGATGATGCCGAAGTCGACATGGCCATGCTGGCCAGCGATGCGCTCGGCCACCGCCACACCCTCTTCCTCGGCCTTGTGGGCGAGCATCGGACCGCGCACCACATCACCCACCGCCCACACACCCGGCAGGTTGGTGCGGCACTCGTCATCCACGACGATGGCGCCACGCTCGTCCAGCTTCAGGCCCACGGCCTCGGCGTTCAGGCCCTGGGTGTTGGGCACGCGGCCGATCGAGACGATGAGCTTGTCGACGTCAAGCTGGACCTCTGCACCCTTGGCGTTGGTGTAGCTGACCGACACACCTTGCTGGCTGTTGCTGATCTCGCCGATCTTCACGCCCAGCTCGATCTTCAAGCCTTGCTTGGTGAAGATCTTCAGCGCTTCCTTGGCCACCGACTCGTCAGCCGCCGCCAGGAAGGTGGGCATGGCTTCCAGCACAGTGACCTCGGCACCCAGACGGCGCCAGACCGAACCCATCTCCAAGCCGATCACGCCCGAGCCGATGACCCCAAGCTTTCTGGGCGTGGCACCCACGCGCAGTGCACCGTCGTTGGACAGGATGTTGACCTCGTCGAAAGGCGCTGCCGGCAGCTGGCGCGCACTCGAACCCGTGGCCACCACCACCTGCTTGGCCGACAGGTCGGCGTTCTGGGCGCCGGTCACCTTGACCAGATAGGCTCCGTCTGCGGCACCGGCGAAGCTGCCGCGGCCGTGGAAGAAGGTGACCTTGTTCTTCTTGAACAGGTAGAGGATGCCGTCGTTGTTCTGCTTCACGACGGCGTCCTTGCGGCCCAACATCTTCGCCACGTCCATCGTCACCTCGCCGGTGGAGATGCCGTGGTCGGCAAAGTGATGCCGGGCATGTTCGAAGTGCTCGGACGACTGCAGCAGCGCCTTGGACGGAATGCAGCCGACATTGGTGCAGGTACCGCCCGGGGCCGGCCCGCCGGCCGCGTTCTTCCACTCGTCGATGCAGGCCACCTTGAAGCCCAGCTGGGCCGCCCGGATGGCCGCGATGTAGCCGCCCGGGCCACCGCCGATGACGATGACATCAAAGGATTGAGACATGTTCAGATCCTCAGATGTCGAACAGCAAGCGCGCGGGATCTTCCAGCGCTTCCTTCATCGTCACCAGACCCAGCACCGCTTCGCGACCGTCGATGATGCGGTGGTCGTAGCTCATGGCCAGGTAGTTGATCGGGCGCACCACCACCTGACCGTTCTCGACCACGGCGCGGTCCTTGGTGGCGTGCACACCCAGGATGGCCGACTGCGGCGGGTTGATGATGGGGGTGGAGAGCATGGAGCCGAACGTGCCGCCATTGGAGATGGAGAAGGTGCCGCCCGAGAGCTCCTCGATCCCCAGCTTGCCATCACGGGCCTTTTGGCCGTACTCGGCGATCTTCTTCTCGATCTCTGCAAAGGTCATCTGGTCCGCGTTGCGCAGGATGGGCACCACCAAGCCACGCGGCGAGCCCACAGCGATGCCGATGTCGAAGTAGCCGTGGTAGACGATGTCGTTACCGTCCACCGAGGCGTTGAGCACCGGGTACTTCTTCAGGGCCGCCACGGCGGCCTTGACGAAGAAGCTCATGAAGCCCAGCTTGATCCCGTGCTCCTTCTCAAACTTGTCCTGGAACTTCTTGCGCATGTCCATGATCGGCGCCATGTTCACCTCGTTGAAGGTGGTCAGGATGGCGTTGGTGCTCTGCGACTGGACCAGGCGCTCGGCGATGCGGGCGCGCAGGCGACTCATGGGTACGCGCTGTTCCGGGCGGTCACCCAGCCGCTGCAGAGTTGGTGCTGCCACCGCAGGCAAGGGCTTGGCCACGGCCGGCGGGGCCGCCACAGCAGCAGCCAAAGGAGCGGCCGAGGCCTTGGGCGTCGCCACCGCGGCCAGTACATCGCCCTTGGTCACGCGACCGTCCTTGCCGCTACCCGCCACGGAGCCTGCCGCCAGGTTGTGGTCGGCCATGAGTTTGGCAGCAGCGGGCATGGCCACGCCTGACTTGTCCGCCGCAGGAGCGACCGCGGCCGGCGCCGCGCCAGTAACCGCTGCCGCTGCTGCAGCAGGCGCTGGCGCACCCACCGTGGCTTCGGTATCGATGCGAGCGATCAGCTGATCGCTGACGACGGTGCCGCCGTCAGCCACCAACAGCTCGGCCAGCACGCCGGCGGCCGGGGCCGGCACTTCCAGCACCACTTTGTCGGTCTCGATCTCGATCAGGATTTCATCGGCGGCGACAGCCTCGCCGGGCTTCTTCTTCCACTGCAGCAGGGTGGCCTCCGCCACGGACTCGGACAGCTGCGGAACTTTGACTTCTACGATAGCCATGATGGTATTGAATGTGTATTCGTTATAGAGAGGCGGATGGCTTACTTGGTCAGCGTGAAGCCCTTGAGCTTGCCGAAGGCCGCGTCGATGAGGGCTTTCTGCTGATCCTGGTGCAGGTGGGCGTAACCCACTGCCGGCGAGGCCGAGGCAGCGCGACCGGCATAGCCCAGGCGCTGGCCATCCAGCATGTTCTCGTGGATGTTGTGCTGCACGAAGAACCAGGCACCCTGGTTCTGCGGCTCGTCCTGGCACCACACGACTTCCGTCGCATTCGGGAACTTCTTGATCTCTGCCGCCAAGGCCTTGTGCGGGAAGGGATAGAGCTGCTCGACACGCACGATGGCGACGTCGTTCAGGCTCTTCTCCTCACGCTTCTTGACCAGGTCGTAGTACACCTTGCCAGAGCAGGCGATGACGCGCTTGACCTTGGCGGCCGAGGCCACCACGTCGGCGTTGAGCTCGCCGATGACGGTCTGGAAACCACCCTTGGTGAATTC
>CAISJH010000520.1 GCA_903885585.1 uncultured beta proteobacterium | reverse complement strand
GCCCGAGCCGCACATCTTGGACAGGGTGACCGCGCCGGCCGAATCGGGCAGGCCCGCGCGGCGCATGGCCTGGCGCGCCGGCGCCTGGCCCTGCCCGGCCATCAGGCAGTTGCCCATCAGCACCTCGCCAATGCGCTCGGCCGGCACGCCTGAGCGCTCCACTGCGGCGCGGATGGCCACGCCGCCCAGCTCCCAGGCGGCCAGGTTGGCAAAGTCGCCCAGCAAGCCGCCGATGGGCGTGCGGGCGGCCGAGACGATGACGATGGGGTCGGACATGTGGTGGCTCCTGGTCAGCAGACGGGATGGTGTGAGTGAGGGTGCGCGTTAAGCTGTTCAGCGGGACAGGGACATGCCTGGCGACTGATGCTCCTCATCGGCAATGCGCCGGATGTAGGCCTGGAACGCCGGGTCCTCGCCACGCAGCAGCAAGGGCAAGGCGTTGTGGAAGTCCTCTCGCCGGCACCACTCGCGCATGTAGTCGTCCCAAGAGTTCCAGCGCCGCTGCTCCGTGGGGTTCATGTCGTCCTTGTAGGCCACCAGAAAGGCCCGCTCGAAGAGGGCGATCAACATGTCGAAGATGACCAGCATGCGCTCGTTCTGCCCGGGCGTGGGGTTGGGCAGTGCCGACGACGTGCGCAACTGAAGATCCGCGTTGTCCAGCACCACCTTGAGGAAGGCGCTATAGGCGTCGGACAAATGCTGGAATGCCTCCTCCTCCTCGTTCTCACGCTCCTTGCGCTGCTCGAGCACAAAGACCCAAACCGCAAAGGGCAACGCGATCACGGTGACCACGAAGCTCGCGATCTCCAGAAGGTCTCGCCACGCCTGCATGCCCGCTACCTGAAGGGGACTTCAATGGGCACCGGTGGCCGCCGCCGCATGGTGGGCAAAGCGCTTGACCGGTTCGTACGGAAACACGTCGTGCACGTGTCCGTGCAGGATGCGCTCCTTGTGCCCCTGCCAGAAAACGGCGTCCAGCAGATCGCCGTGATGCTTCATGAACACGTCACGCACCGCAGCGTTGCCCAGCAGGAAGGGGCCGAAGGTCTCGGGAAACACGTCCTTGGGGCCCACGGCATACCAGACCTCGCCCGACATCTCGTCTTCCTCGTTGCGCGCTGCAGGCACGCGGCGGAAATTGCAGTCGGTGATGTACTCGATCTCGTCATAGTCGTAGAACACCACCTTGCCGTGGCGCGTGACACCAAAGTTCTTCCACAGCATGTCGCCGGGGAAGATGTTGGCCGCCACCAGGTCCTTGATGGCGTTGCCGTACTCCACCACCGCGCGCTCGATCTGGCCCTGGTCGCCGGCCTGGGAGGCGTCCTGCAAGTGGATGTTGAGCGGGATCATGCGGCGCTCGATGTAGAGGTGGCGGATGACGAGCATCTCGCCGTCCTGCTCGATCAGGCTCGGGCAGAAATGCTGCAGCTCCTTGACCAGTTCCTCCTCGAAGCGCGCGCGCGGAAAGGCCACGTTGCTGTACTCCAGCGTGTCGGCCATCCGGCCCACGCGGTCGTGCTGTTTGACCAGCAGGTACTTGCCCTTGATCTGCTCACGCGTGGTGTCCTTCTGCGGCGGGTAGAAGTCCTTGATGACCTTGAATACGTACGGGAACGAGGGCAGGTCGAACACCAGCATCACCATGCCCTTGATGCCCGGTGCGATGCGAAAGCGGTCGCTGGAGTGGCGCTGGTGCGCCATGAAGTCGCGGTAGAACAGGTTCTTGCCGTGCTTTTGCAGGCCCAGCGCGTTGTACAACTCGGCGCGCGGCTTGCGCGGCATCAGCCCGCGAAGGAACTGCACGTACGCGCTCGGCACTTCCATGTCCACCATGAAGTAGGCGCGCGCGAAGCTGAAGACGATGAGCAGCTCGTCCTCGCGGAACAGCGCCGTGTCGATGACGAGCTGCCCCGCGTCGTTGTGCAGGATGGGCAGGCACATCGGCAGCTCGTTGAAGCCGTTGATGATCTTGCCCACCAGGTAGGCCCCCTTGTTGCGGAAGAACAGCGAGCTCAACACCTGGACCTGGAAGTTGGCTCGCAGCCGCCACTCCGCCAGCGGCAGCTTCAGCGCCGCCTGCATGGCGTCGATCACGGCGTCCACGTCGCGCGGCAGGTCCTCGAACGGGCATTGCAGCTGAAAGTTGTCGATGACACGGATCAGCGTCTCGCGCAGGGTCTCGCGGGCCGGGTAGTAAGCCCGGTAAGTGGGCTGCGCGGCGGGCTCGTCGGTCTCGATGTACTCGGTGCTGACGGCCGGCCGCACGAAGAGGAACTCGTTGCGGAAGTAGCTGCGGTGCAGCAGCTTGGAGGTCACCGAGTTGAAGAAGGTCTCAGCCAGTTCAGGCTGGGGGTGGTCGGTGAGCAGGCCGATGTAGTGCAGCTTGGCCTGCTGCCAGGTGTCCTGCGACAGCGCGTCGGCATTGAACTCCGTGCGCAGCCGCGCCACCGTCTCGTTGACCCGCAGGTCGTAGAACTCGATGCGTTCGCGCTGGGCGCGCTGCTGGCCATGCCAGTCAGCGCGCTCGAAGCGGCCCTTGGCCGAGCTGCTGGCTTCGCGGAACAGGCGGTAGTGCCGGTCGAAGCCTTCGAGCATCACGCGGGCGATGTCAAAGGCGCGGCGGTCGGTCAGCTCATGGGGGAACATGGCGGCAAGGCAGTGTCTGAAGGGAGCGGATCAGCAGCGCGGGAAGGGGGGTGCAGCAGGGGCGCGGCGCGGTCAGTCCAGGGTCTCGTCGTCGGCGTCCTCGGCCAGGGCGGCCTGCGCCCCGGCCTGGCGCGGGTAGCGCTTGATGGCATCCGAGAACACGCGCACCACCATCTCGCGGCAGTCCATCGTGACCTGCAGATCCTTCAACAGCCCGTCGCGCAGGCCGTACACCCAGCCGTGCACCGACAGGGGCTGGCCACGCGACCAGGCATCCTGCACCACCGTGGACAGCGCCACGTTACCCACCTGCTCGATGACGTTCATCTCGCACAGGATGTCCTCCTGCTCTTCCTGCGGCAGGTGGTCCAGCCGCTTGCGGTGGCGCAGGCGCACGTCATGCACATGGCGCAGCCAGTTGTCCGCCAGGCCCACGCGGATGCCGCGCATGGCCGCACGCACCCCGGCGCAGCCGTAGTGGCCCACGACCATGATGTGCTTGACCTTGATGTGCTCCACTGCAAACTGGATCGTCGACAGTGCATTCAGGTCGGAGTGCACCACCACATTGGCCACGTTGCGGTGCACGAACACCTCGCCCGGGTCCAGCCCGGTGATCTCGTTGGCCGGCACCCGACTGTCGGCGCAGCCGATCCACATGTAGCGCGGGCTCTGCTGCTGCGCCAGGCGGGTGAAGAAGCCCGGGTCGCGCTGCTTGGTCGCCGCCGCCCATTCGCGGTTCTGCTCAAAGAGTTCTGACAGGGTGTTGCTCATGGGTGGGCTGCTGGTGGAGGACTGCGGACTGCAGATCCCGTCTTGAGAAATTCAATGAACTCAGCAGGCTTGAGGATAGGTACGCCGTGGAACGGGTGCAAGGCAAGGAGGTCCGGATCGCCAGTCACGAGGGCGTGCGCCAGCCCGTGTACAGCCACTTCCAGGAACTTGTCGTCACGGGGATCGCGGCAAGCCTGCAGCGTGCGGCTGACCCGCACGCGGCGACACACCGCCGCCGTGGCCTGAAGTGCCTGCAATCGCTCCTCAGTGGTCAGGTAGGGGTCAAGCTTGGGCCGCATCAGCACTTCAGCCAACTCATCAAAGGTGTCATCGGACAGCAGCAGCAGACCGCTGTCCAAGCCCGCGTCCACCGCCCGGGCCGGGGTTCCGCCCGGGTTCAGCAGCCGACTGATCAGCACGTTGGTATCGAAGACCCACCGACGCTCAGTCATCGGCCTGCAGCATCTCGTCCAGCTTGACCGGCGTCAGCCCCCGCTCACGGGCCAGGGCGGCGGTTCGGTCAGCCACACGCCGGAATTCCGCCACCCCAAGGCCTGACAGCCGGCGGTACTCGTCGACGGACATCACCACGGCCACATCCCG
Source organism: uncultured beta proteobacterium (assembly GCA_903885585.1). Classification (GTDB taxonomy): domain Bacteria; phylum Pseudomonadota; class Gammaproteobacteria; order Burkholderiales; family Burkholderiaceae_C; genus Rubrivivax. The sequence goes on along the minus strand of CAISJH010000520.1, from coordinate 1,348 downwards.
CTCATGCCGCTGAATGATCACCGGCTCACGCGCGGCAGCCTCGATGATGGAGGCAAACCCCTGCTTGGCTTCACTGGCGCTGACGACGGACATTGGATGTTCCCAAAACATTATTTGTCTAAATTGTACAAAATGAACTTTACTTGGTGCGGTTCTTGTCGCATCAGGTCCTCACTGGTAAGACGCATACAGCACCCGGTCGATCACCTCCCCGCGCTTGAAGGCGCTGCGAGGCTGCACCGACTCCAGGCGCATGCCCAGCTTCTCGGCCACGCGGATGGAGCGCGCATTGCCTGCGTGGATGTGGGCGAACACCCGGGTCACATCGGGCAGCGCCAGCGCCTGGGTCAGCACATGAGCAGCCGCCTGGGAGATCACGCCCTGGCCCCAATGGTCGGGGTGCAACCACCACCCCACCTCGACGTTGCAGCGTAGAAAACCTTGAAGAGGGTGCATGCCCACGCCGCCGCGAGGCACGTCATGGAGGCACACAGCCCATGCCGCTCCGCTCTGGTGCTGGCCAGTCTCGACCCACCAGCGGGCGTCATCTTCGGTGTAAGGGCTTGGCCAGGTGTCCGACATCCAACCCAGGACTCGCTCATCATTGGCTGCGCGAGCCAGTGCCGCCACATCTTCGACATGCCAGGCCCTGATCGACCATCCGGGCACGCGCAGCGCGTGGGTTGCAGCCCGGCTCACATCGTCTCCGCGAACAGTTCCCGGCCGATCAGCATCCTTCGGATCTCCGAAGTACCCGCGCCGATTTCATACAACTTGGCATCCCGCCACAGGCGGCCGAGGGGGTACTCGTTGATGTAGCCGTTGCCGCCGAAGATCTGGATGCCCTCGCCGGCCATCCAGGTGGCCTTCTCGGCGCACCACAGGATGACGCTGGCGCAATCCTTGCGCACCTGGCGCACGTGCTCGGCGCCCAGTGAATCGAGGTTCTTGCCCACCGTGTAGCAGAAGGCGCGCGCGGCCTGCAGCACCGTGTACATGTCGGCCACCTTGCCCTGGACGAGCTGGAACTCGCCGATGCTCTGGCCGAACTGCTTGCGGTCGTGGATGTAGGGCACGACGTTGTCCATCACCGCCTGCATGATGCCGATCGGGCCGGCGGCGAGCACGGCGCGCTCGTAGTCCAGCCCGCTCATCAGCACCTTGGCGCCGCCGTTGAGGGCGCCCAGCACGTTCTCGGCCGGCACTTCCACGTCCCGGAACACGAGCTCGCCCGTGTGCGAGCCGCGCATGCCGAGCTTGTCGAGCTTCTGCGCGATCGAGAAGCCCTTCATGCCCTTCTCGATCAGGAAGGCCGTGACGCCGCGCGCGCCGAGCTCGGGCTCGGTCT
>CAISJH010000519.1 GCA_903885585.1 uncultured beta proteobacterium | reverse complement strand
GGCGGCGGGCCTGGCAGACCCCGCCATCGTGGCGCTGGCGCAGCTGGTGGCCTTCCTGTCCTACCAGACCCGCGTGGTGGCCGGCTTGGTGGCGCTGGAAGCGGCCTTGCTCAGCCCCGAGTCCCAGGCCCCCGGCTCGACAGACGCTGGAACTCCGGTCCCTGCGCCCGGGGGCGCCTCTGCCAAGTCCGCCTCATCCGGGCCCGTTCCCGTGATCCGGCTCAACGGCTTCACCAACGAGACCCTGGGGTGGCGCTCGTGGCTCTCGCCACTGGACGTGACCCAGGCCACCGACCTGCAGCAGGCCGTGCTGGACGAGAGTCATCCGCAGGCCCGCACTTCAGCCTACTACCTGACGCTGATCCACCAACCCTTGATGCTGCGCCATCGCTCGGCCGCGTACAACGCGATCATGTACGCGTCAGGCGGGGCGCCGCGGGCCGAGCGTGAGTTGGCGGCCATGGTGGTGTCGGTCACCAATGGCTGCGTGTACTGCACCTCGGTGCATGCGCAGCGCTTTGCCCAGTTGGCACGGAGGCACGACACCGTGGAACAGGTCTTCCGCAACCCTGCCACCGCTGGCGTTGACGAGCGCGAGCGCGCCATCGCGCACTTTGCGCAGGCGGTCACGCTGCGCCCCCACACGCTGGCCGCCGCCGATGTGGCGCCGCTGCGCCAGTTGGGCATGGGCGCCGAGCAGATCCTGGACGTGCTGCACGCCGCCGCCATCTTTGGCTGGGCCAACCGCCTGATGCACAACCTGGGTGAGCCGGAGCACCCGCCCGCGGGCGCCTGACCCGGTGCCCCGCGACCTCGCCGTCTCGACCTGAAAGCCCTGCCATGGCCGACATCGCTGCCCGCGTCTGGGCCCACCGCTGGAAGATCGACCCCATCGTACGGTCGCTCATCGACACCGATTTCTACAAGCTGCTGATGTGCCAGTCGGTACGGCGCAAGTTCGCCGATGCGCGCGTGACCTTTTCGCTCATCAACCGGGCGCCCGGGGTGCGCCTGGCGGAGTTGATCGACGAAGGTGAACTGCGCGAGCAACTGGACCACATCCGCACGCTGTCGCTGTCACGCGGCGAATCCACTTGGCTGCGCGGCAATACCTTCTACGGCAAGCGCCAGATGTTCCGCCCCGATTTCATGGAGTGGTTCGAGGGCCTGCGCCTGCCGCCCTACCACCTGGAAAAGCGCGACGGCCAGTACGAGCTCACCTTCGAAGGCGCGTGGCCCGAGGTCATGCTGTGGGAAGTGCCGGCCCTGGCCGTGCTGATGGAGCTGCGCTCGCGCGCCGTGCTCAACCGCATGGGCAAGTTCGAGCTCGAGATCCTGTACGCCCGAGCCATGACCAAGCTGTGGCAGAAGGTGGAGCGCCTGAAGACCATCCCCGACCTGCGCCTGGCCGACTTCGGCACGCGCCGACGCCACGGCTTCTTGTGGCAGGACTGGTGCGTGCAGGCCATGATGGAGGGCTTGGGGCCAAAGTTCGTCGGTACCTCCAACTGCCTGATCGCCATGCGGCGCGACATCGAAGCCATCGGCACCAACGCGCACGAGCTGCCCATGATCACCTGCGCCCTGGCCGACAACGACCAGGAACTGCGCCAGGCGCCGTACCGTGTGCTGGCCGACTGGCAGGAAGAGCACGAGGGCAACCTGCGCATCATCCTGCCCGACACCTACGGCACGCAAGGCTTTCTGGCGCACGCGCCGGACTGGCTGGCGCGCTGGACGGGCATCCGCATTGACAGCGGTGACCCGGCCGAGGGCGCTGAAGCCGCCATTGCCTGGTGGCAGCGCCACGGGGAAGAGCCGCGCGACAAGCTGATCATCTTCTCCGACGGTCTGGACGTGGAGGCCATCGAAACGCTGAGCCAGCGCTTCCGCGGCCGCGTGAAGGCCTCCTTCGGCTGGGGCACCATGCTGACCAACGACTTCGTGGGCCTGGTGGCCGACGACGCACTGGCCCCCTTCAGCCTGGTGTGCAAGGCCGTCTCGGCCAACGGCCGC
>CAISJH010000518.1 GCA_903885585.1 uncultured beta proteobacterium | reverse complement strand
TTGGTGAAGCCGATCTTCCAGCCAGCCACCATCTCACCTCGGGCCTGGCGCTGATCGAACAGCTCACTCGCCACCCGCCAGGCCGCCGGCAGGTCGAAACCCTCGGTGCTGGACGATGGCAGCGGGGCAAGGCTGGCGCCGTCCCACGCCTGCATCAGACGCGAGGCCACTGCGCTCACAGCGTCAGGCTTCATGGCGTCAAGACGTCAACACCGCCCAGGTAAGGCCGCAGCGCCGCCGGGATGGCGATGCTGCCGTCCGCGCGCTGGTGGTTCTCCAGCACGGCCACCATCGCGCGGCCCACGGCAACGCCCGAGCCGTTGAGCGTGTGCACCAGCTCCGGCCGGCCCTGCGCGTTGCGGAACCGCGCCTGCATGCGCCGGGCCTGGAAGGCTTCGCAGTTGCTGCAGGAGCTGATCTCGCGGTAGGTGTTCTGCGCCGGCAGCCACACCTCCAGGTCATAGGTCTTGGTGCTGCCAAAGCTCATGTCGCCCGTGCACAGCGTGATGACGCGGTAGGGCAGTTCGAGCGCCTGCAGCACCGCCTCGGCGTGGCCCACCATCTCTTCCAGCGCGGCGTAGCTGTGCTCGGGATGGACGATCTGCACCATCTCGACCTTGTCGAACTGGTGCTGGCGGATCATGCCGCGCGTGTCACGCCCGGCGCTGCCGGCCTCCGAGCGGAAGCACGGGCTGTGCGCCGTGAGCTTGATGGGCAGCGCCTCAGCCTCCAGGATCTGCTCGCGCACGGTGTTGGTCAGGCTGATCTCGCTGGTGGATATCAGGTACTGCTCCTGCTGCGCCGCCCCCTCGCCGTCAGCCGCCGAACTGCCGCGGTACACCCAGAACATGTCGTCCTTGAACTTGGGCAGCTGGCCGGTGCCTTCCAGCACTTCGCGGTTGACGATGTAGGGCGTGTAGCACTCGGTGTAGCCGTGGGCTTGCGTGTGCAGGTCCAGCATGAACTGGGCGAGCGCCCGGTGCAGCCGGGCGACCGGCCCGCGCATGAAGGTGAAGCGCGAGCCCGACAGCTTGGCGCCAGTGTCGAAGTCCAGCCCCAGGGCACCGCCCAGGTCCACATGGTCCTTCACGTCGAAAGCGTAGGTGCCGGGCGTGCCCCAGCGGCGCACCTCGACGTTGCCGCTCTCGTCGGCGCCCACGGGCACGCTGTCGTGCGGCAGGTTGGGCACGCTCATGAGCATGGCGGCCAACTCGGCCTGCAGCGCCTCCAGCCGTTCGGCCGAGACCTTCAGCTCGTCGCCGATGCCGGCCACCTGGGCCATCACGCCCGTGGTGTCTTCGCCTTTGGCTTTGAGCTGGCCGATCTGCTTGCTGAAGCTGTTGCGCTGGGCCTGCAGCTCCTCGGTGCGGGTCTGGATGGCCTTGCGCTCGGCTTCGAGCGCCGAAAAGCGATCAACGTCGAGGAAGGGCTGGGGATTCTTGCGGGTCTGCAGACGTGCGGTCACGCCGGGCAGGTCACGGCGAAGCTGTTGAATGTCGATCATGAAGGGCTCCGAGAGACAGGTGTTGGTTCAGCGGTGGGCACGGCGGACAGGGTGCATGCGGTACATGCGTCTGAGCCCGATCCGTCAGGCGTTTTCAGGGTGGGGCGCGGCCCGAGCCAGGAGGCTTGCGCGCTGTCCTGGACTCAAGCATGCACCTGCACTCAAGATCGGGAAGCGGTCACTTCGGCCATGCTCTTGTCGCCCAGGCCCAGGGGGAGCGGAAAGCGGATCTTCTCCTCCACCCCGTCCATCTTGCGCACGCTCACGGCGCCCATCTCGCGCAGCCGGGTGATCACCTGCTGCACCAGGATGTCGGGCGCCGAAGCACCTGCGGTCAGGCCCACGCGGCGGCGGCCTTCCAGCCACTGGGCTTGCAGGTCCTCGGCAGCGTCCACCATGTAGGCGGCCGTGCCCAGGCGCTGCGCCAGTTCGCGCAGGCGGTTGCTGTTGCTGCTGGTGTGGCTGCCCACGACGATGACCACGTCCACCGCCGGAGCCAGCACTTTCACGGCGTCCTGCCGGTTCTGCGTGGCGTAGCAGATGTCCTGCTGCTTGGGCTCGCGCACATGTGGGAACACGCGCTTGACCTCGGCCAGGATCTCGGCGGCGTCGTCCACGCTGAGCGTGGTCTGCGTCACCACGGCCAGCTTGTCGCCTTGCGGGTGGACACCCACCACGTCGGCCACGTCTTCCACCAGATAGATGCCCTCGGTGAGCTGGCCCATCGTGCCCTCCACCTCGGGGTGCCCCTTGTGGCCGATCATGATGAACTCATAGCCTTCCTTGCTGAGCTTGGCCAGCTCCACATGCACCTTGCTCACCAGCGGGCAGGTGGCGTCGAAGACGTTGAAGCCTCGGGCATCAGCTTCGGCACGCACGGCCTGGCTCACGCCGTGGGCGCTGAACACGAGCGTG
>CAISJH010000517.1 GCA_903885585.1 uncultured beta proteobacterium | reverse complement strand
GATGTTGCGGCCCCCTTTGCCGATGATGATGGCCAGTTCGGCCTCGTAGTCGATCTGGCTGGACACGGCTGCCCCGGGCAGGCGCACGTCGGTGCCGGTGGCGACCACGCACTCGGGCACCTTGGTGAAGACGATGGGCCAGGCCTGCGGGTCGGCGTTGCTGTTCTTGAAGACGGTTTCGCGCAGCTCCTTGGCGTGGGCGTGGTAGTTGCGCCCCACGCACCAGACGTTGCGGCGCGGCAGCGGGATAGGGGCTTCCAGCTGCACGTGGTCCAGCGAAACGGCAGCGCCTGCGGCGCCGGGCATCGCCTCACCGCGGGCGGCGCACTCCACCAGCGGCAGGGCGCCGCGCGCGGCTTCGGCCTCTGACAGGGCCAGGGGAGTGACGGTACGGGCTTGGGCGTCGACCAGGCCGACGTGGCGTTGGCCCTGATGCAGGAAGGTGGCGATGCGCATGGTCTGCAATCGTGCCGCGAGCCCCATCGGAGCCCGGGTGGCATGGGTAGATGATCGGAGGCGCGGATGCTAACCCCGGGTCAATGGCCGACTGTGGCTGTTGGCTGATCCGTCTGCTGACGCCGATCCAGAACCGCCAGCCCCACAATTCCTCAACTTTTTCAGGGCTGTTAGCGCATGAGGCGGGCCTGGGCTTGCTCGCTCACCTGCGCTGACATCGACCCTTCGCAGCGCATCCTGTCTTGCCACCCCACTGGAGACTCCAATGAACCGTCACCACTTCCTTCGCCAACTGACTTGTCTGGCTGCCTCGGCCCTGGCGCTTGCAGCGGGCGGGGCCTGGGCCCAGGAGTGGCCGGCCGCCAAGCCCGTCAGGTTGGTGGTGCCCTTTGCCACCGGCGGATCGGCGGACGTGTTCGGCCGCGTCATTGCGCAACGCCTGCAGGAGGCCCTGGGCCAGAGCTTCGTGGTGGAGAACCGACCCGGTGCCGGCTCCATCATTGGCACGGACGCGGTGGCCAAGAGCGCGCCTGACGGCTACACGCTGCTGGTGATGAGCAACACGCACACGGTCAACGAGTCGCTCATTCCCAACAAGCCGTTCCAGCTGATGCGTGACTTCGTGGGCGTGGCGCCGATCAACGCGTCCGATCTGGTGCTGGTGGCCCGCTCCGGCCTGCCGTCGACCCAGATGGGTGACCTGTTGCGCGCCGCCAAGGCCAAGCCGGACGGCATGACCTACGCCTCCTCCGGGCCCGGCACGCCGTATCACATGGCCGGTGAACTGCTCAAGGCCATGGCCGGCGTGAAGATCGTGCACGTGCCCTACAAGGGCAGCGCCCAGGCCCGCACCGACGTGCTCGGCGGACAGGTGGACATGATGTTCGATGCCATTCCCACCATGGTGGAGCAGGTCAAGGCGGGCAAGGTCAAGGCCGTGGCCACCAGCGGCCGTGCGCGCTCGGCCATCATGCCGGACGTACCCACGCTGTCCGAGGCCGGTGTGCCCGGCTATGAGGCCACCATCTGGCTGGGCGTGATGGCGCCCAAGGGCACGCCCGCGGCCATCGTCAACCGGCTGAACGCCGAGATTTCCAAGATCACGTCCAACCCGGAACTTCGTCGCCAGTGGGGCGCACAAGGTTCCGCTGCCATGACCATGAGCGTGGACGAGTTCACCAAGTACCTCAACGACGACATCGCCAAGTGGTCCAACCTGGTGAAGAGCGCCGGCATCAAGGTGGACTGACCCATGACGACGACGCTCCACCTGCTGTGTGCCGGCGCCGCCCAGGGCCTGGTGACGGCCCTTCAGCCGCGTCTGTTGCAGGAGCTGACAGCCGAGACCGGGGGGCGCTTCGGTGCCGTGGGGGCGATGAAGGAGGCCTTTGCCGCGGGTGAGCCCTGCGACCTCTTCGTCTCCAGTGACGCCATCGTCTCGGCGCTCATCGCGCAGGGCCTGCTGCGGGCCGACAGCCGTGCCCCGCTGGGGCGGGTGCGCACGGGTGTGGCCGTGCGCACGGGCACGCCGCACCCCACGGTGAGCACGCCTGAAGCCCTGGCAGCGGCCCTGCGGGCGGCGGACGTGGTGCACTACCCCGACCCGCAGCGCGCCACCGCCGGCATTCACTTTGCGAAGGTGCTGCGTGAGTTGGGGCTGGACGCTGAGTTGCAGCCGCGCATCCGCACCTTCCCGAACGGCGCCACGGCCATGCGCGAGCTCGCGGCCTCGCCGGCCGCCAACCCCGTCGGCTGCACACAGGTGACCGAGATCTTGTTCACGCCGGGCGTGGATCTCGTGGGCCTGTTGCCGCCCCAGTTTGAGCTGGCCACGGTTTACACCGCCGCTGTACCCACCACGGCCGCCCACTCTGCGCTGGTCACCCGCTTCATCGAGATGATGACCGCGCCCGACACGGCCGAGCTGCGCCAGCGCTGTGGCTTCGAGGCCTGATCGGCCCGGTTCACGTATTTCCCCGGAGACATCTCATGCAACGCCGAAGACTTCTCACCGCCTTGCCCGCGATGTCCGCAGTGGGCGCCTGCAGTCTGGGTGCACCCTGGACGGCCGCCCTGGCGCAGGCCTTCCCCAGCCGCGCCATCAAGTACATCGTGCCGGTGGCCGCCGGCGGCGGCAGTGACCTGGTGGGGCGCACTGTCACCGAGCGCTGGGGCCGGGCGCTGGGCCAGAGCTTCGTCGTCGAGAACATCGGCGGCGGCGGCGGGGCTATCGCCTGCCAGACCACGGCCAAGGCTGCCCCAGACGGCTACACCCTGCTGCAGGGCTATGTGGCCACGCATGGCACCAGCCCGGCCACGCGCAGCAAGCTGCCCTACGACCCGATCAAGGATTTCACGCCCGTGGCCATGATCGGCGCCACGCCCAATGTGCTGGTGGTCAACGCCAGCCTGCCGGTGTCCACCATCGGCGAGTTCACGCAGTGGCTGAAGAAGAACCCGGGGCGCGCCAGCTACGGCTCGGCCGGGCAGGGCTCTCTCACGCACCTGACGATGGAGCTTTACAAGCAGGCCACCAGCACCTTTGCCGTGCACATTCCCTACCGCGGTGTCGCCCCGGCCTTCACCGACCTGCTGGCCGGCCAGACGCAGGCCATGTTCCCGGGCCTGGCTGCGGGGCTGCCGCACATCCGCAGTGGCCGCGTTCGGCCGCTGGCCGTCACCGGCAACACCCGTCACCCGGCCTTGAAGGATGTGCCCACGATGATCGAGGCCGGCTTCAAGGGCTTTGACGCGCTGCAGTGGTACGGCGTGGTCGGCCCCGCGGGCATGCCCGCGGCGGTGGTGGCGCGGCTCAACGAGAGCCTGGCCTCGGTGCTGACCGGTGGTGATCTCAAGGACAAGCTGGCCGCCGAGGCCGTGGAACCCTGGCCCATGAAGCCCGAGGCCTTTGGCCAGTTCATCCGCGAGGACATCGCGCGCTGGACCAAGGTGGCCAAGGACCGCAAGATCGACCTGGACGCCTGAGAGCGCAAAGATCCGGCGGGCGCGCCGGAATGCTTCACAGGCTCTGAGCCCTCAGGCCCTGTCTGTTCCCAAGACTGCAACACTTCGACTGACCCACATCGCCCATGGCCCGCAACACCCAGGTCGTCGCCGACCACAACGCCCCGCCCGTCACCCGCATCCTGGCCGAGTTCGTCGCGAACCACCCCTCCCGGGGCTGGGGCGACGCGGTGGACCACGAGGCGCACCGCACGTTCCTCAACTGGCTCGGGTGCGCCGTGGGGGCCTCGCATCACGAGTCCGTCGCCGCTGCGCTGGCGGCGGTGCAGATGCTGCAGCCTGCGCCGCAGGCCACGGTGCTGGGCCGCGCTGAGCGCGTGGACATGGCGAGTGCCGCACTCGTCAACGGCATCTCTTCGCACACCTTCGACTTCGACGACACCCACCTCAAGACCATCATCCACCCCGCCGGCCCCGTGGCCTCGGCGCTGCTGGCGCTGGCTGAGGTGACCGGCGCCAGCGGCCGTGCCTTGATTGACGCGTTGGTGCTCGGCATCGACGTCTCCTGCCGCGTGGGCAACGCCATGTACCCCGAGCACTACGACCGTGGCTGGCACATCACCGGCTCCACCGGCACCCTGGGCGCCGCCGCGGCCTGCGCCCGGCTGATGGGGCTGGACGTGGAGCGCACCCAGATGGCGCTGGGCATCGCCGCCTCGCAGCCCGTGGGCCTGCGCGAGCAGTTCGGCTCCATGACCAAGCCGCTGCATCCCGGTGCAGCCGCGCGCGCCGGGCTCATGTCGGCGCTGATGGCGCGCCACGGCTACACCGCCAGCCCGCGCGCGTTGGAAGCCCCCCGCGGCCTGATGCAGGTGGTGTCCACCAAACACGATTGGCGCGAAATCACTGACGAGCTGGGCCAGCGCTTCGAGATCTCGTTCAACGCCTACAAGCCCTTTGCCTGCGGCATCGTGGTGCACCCGGGCATCGATGCCTGCGCCCAGCTGCGCGCGCGCGGTGTGAAGCCCGAGGATGTCGAGCGTATCGAGCTCAAGGTGCACTCGCTGGTGCTGGAGCTGTGCGGCAAGAAGGAGCCGGCCGACGGCCTGCAGGCCAAGTTCAGCATCTACCACGGCTGTGCCGCGGGCCTGATGTTCGGCCGCGCGGGCGAGGGCGAATACGCCGACGCGGTGGTGACGAGCGAGCCCATGGTGGCGCTGCGCCGCAAGGTGGTGGCCACGGTGGACGACGCCATCCGAGAAGAGCAGGTGGACGTGACCGCCGTGCTGCGCGACGGCCGGCGCGAGCATGTCTTCATCGAGCACGCCATCGGTTCGCTGCAGCGCCCGATGAGCGATGCCGATCTGGAGGCCAAGTTTCACGGCCAGGCCGACGAGGTGCTGGGCGAGGAGCGTGTGCGGGCCTTGATCGAAGCCTGCTGGGGTGTGGGTGCGGCCCCGGACTTGCGCACCGTGGTGGACAGGGGCCGGGCATGAAGCATTTCAATCGACGCACCCTGTTAGGCAGGACCCTGCGGGCGACCGTGGGTGCTGCTGCGGCCGCCGTGGTCATGGCCGCTGGTCTGCCAGGCACCGCGCTCGCGCAGGACTACCCCAGCAAGCCCATCAAGATCATCGTGCCTTTCTCGCCCGGCGGCGCGGTGGACGGCCCCATCCGCGCGATCGCGGGCGATCTTTCCAAGCGCTTGAAGCAGCAGGTCCTCATCGAGAACCGACCGGGCGCCGGGGCCACCATCGGCTCGGAGGCTGTGGCCAAGGCCGCGCCCGACGGCTACACGCTGCTGCTGGCCTCGCAGACCAACGCCATCAGCGCGAGCCTGTACCCCAAGCTGAACTTCAGCCCGATCGACGACTTTGTGGGCATCTCGCTGCTCGGGCGGGAGCCCGGCGCGCTGGTGGTGCACCCCTCGCTGCCGGTGAAGAACGTGGCCGAGCTGATCGCGCTGGCCAAGGACAAGCCGGGGCTGCTGAACTACGCCTCCTCGGGTAACGGGAGCGGCCAGCACCTGTTCATGGCCATGTTCGCCTCCATGGCGGGCATCAAGCTCACGCATGTCCCCTACAAGGGCAGCGGCCAAGCCACCACCGACCTGCTGGCCGGCACCGTACCGCTGTCGTTCCCCGGCACCAACGGGATGATGAAGCACATCAAGGGCGGCAAGCTCAAGGTGCTGGCCACCTCGGGCGTCAAGCGCTCGCCGCAGCTGCCCGATGTGCCT
>CAISJH010000516.1 GCA_903885585.1 uncultured beta proteobacterium | reverse complement strand
GATCGATCAGGGCATCGGTTGCTCCAAGGTGCCGGACATCGACAATGTGGGCCTGATGGAAGACCGCGCCACGCTGCGCATCTCGTCCCAGCACATCGCCAACTGGCTGCGCCACGGGGTCGTCACCGAGGGTCAGGTGATGTCGACGATGAAGCGCATGGCCGCCGTGGTGGACGCGCAGAATGCGGGCGACCCGGCATATCATCCGATGGCGGAGGATTTCGAGCACTCGATCGCATTCCGAGCCGCGTGTGACCTGGTGTTCAAGGGAGCAACGCAGCCGAATGGTTACACAGAACCGCTTCTCCATCGGCACAGGCTGGACGTGAAGGCACGGGGGTAGAGAATATCTTCTCCCGCTCCTTCAGCGGAATTGGATTAGCGTTTCCCTGTGCGGCACCGCGTTGCACAGCGTAGCAGAAGTGTCTGATATGACTTGAGCTTCATTGGACGCTCTGGTCTTGCGATGCCTGATGTTTCATTTGCGGCGTTACCTATGTGACACGCAGGTAGCATGGGGATCAACGCAAGATGCCAACGCTCAAGCTGATCAAGTCGGTGATTGATGACCTGAAGCCCAGTGCGACCGACCAGGTGTACTGAGACCAGACGCTTCGGGGCTTCGGCCTCAAGGTGACTCCGGCAGGCCGCAAGGTCTTCATCGTGATGTACCGGACGACCGACAGCCGCACGCTGCTGCGGAAGTACACCCTCGGACCCTATGGCGTGCTGACCCTGTTTTCGGCCCGGGCAGCGGCCCAGAAGATCCTGCTGGCGCGCCTCGATGGTCAGGATCCGTCAGCCGCGAAGCAGGCCAGTCGCAGGCGTCCGGCCGGGCTCAGGCTCGAAGAGGTGATCGCCCAGTACCGGACAGACTATCTGGAACCCCGGGGAGTCGGCGGAGAGACGCTCCGCATCCTGAAGCGCATCATGCTGACCGAATGGAGGGACCGCCAGATCACGGACGTCAGCCGCGCGGACATTCGGCAGTGCATTGATTCCATCATGCAGCGCGGTGCCGTCGCCATGGCGGCCCGAGCCTTCCGCGTTATCCGGGCCATGTTCAACTGGTGCGTCGGCCGTGGCCTGATCGAGACATCCGCCTGTGTCGGCCTTGTGCCACCTCCAACCGGCAGGCCGCGCGACAGGGTCCTGACGGACGACGAGCTCGCGGTCGTACTCGGCTCGACCATGGCCAGGCGCTCCCATGCCGTCCACCTGACGCCCGAGATGCTGGCCCTGCTGCCTGAACGTGAAGACGACCAGCCCCTGGTGTTCAGCTCTCCGAGTGGCAAGCCATTCCAGGCATTTGGCGAGACCAAGAAGCGCCACGACAAGGCCTCAGGTGTCTCCGACTGGGTGGTCCACGCCCTCCGTCGGACGGTCGCCAGTGACATGGCAGCCCTGGGTATTGGGCCCCATATGGCCGACAAGATCCTGAACCACCAGGGCGGGGCGATCAGAAGGATCGCCGCGGTCTATCAGCGGCACGAGTTCATGGCAGAGCGGAAGGTGGCCACAGAGCTCTGGTCCCGGCACGTAACCGCGATCCTCCGTGTATGTAATGACCCAGCGGTATCTGCACAAGTCACGCTGTTAATCGGAATGCTTCGGCTGGTGTTTTCATTCCGAGGGCCTGGTGTGGCCTTCGGTTATTATAAAAGTGGATCCAGTCTCCTATGGCTCTTGAGGCATGCTGAATGCTCTCGAAGCGATGACGGTG
>CAISJH010000515.1 GCA_903885585.1 uncultured beta proteobacterium | reverse complement strand
TCACCACCCACACCAGCTGGTCCAGCCGCTCGCGCGAGGCCAGCGTCAGGGCGCTCATGCTCTCGGGCTCGTCCATCTCGCCATCGCCAAACACGCCCCAGACCTTGCGCCCGGTGCAGTCCAGCAGCCCGCGGTGCGTGAGGTAGCGCATGAAGCGGGCGTGGTAGATCGAACTGATAGGCCCCAGGCCCATGGAGCCGGTAGGGAACTGCCAGAAGTCAGGCATCAGCCAGGGGTGAGGGTAGCTGGAGAGACCCCGCGCCCCATGGCGCGGGCCGGTGATCTCCTGTCGGTAGTGCGCCAGATCGGCCTCGCTCAAGCGCCCCTCCAGGAAGGCCCGCGCATAGACGCCGGGCGCACTGTGCGGCTGGAAGAACACGAGGTCTCCGCCTTGGTCTGGCCCGCCTGGGCTGGCCTGCCCGCGGGCGCGGAAGAAGTGGTTGAAGCCCACTTCGAAGAGATCGGCCGCGCTGGCATAGCTGGCGACGTGGCCGCCCAGGTCACCATGGGCGGCGTTGGCGCGCACCACCATGGCCAGCGCGTTCCAGCGCATCAGCGAGGCCAGCTTCTCCTCGAGGGCCAGATCGCCCGGAAACGGCGGCTGGCGCTCGGCGGGGATGGTGTTGACGTAGGGGGTCACCAGCTCGGGCGACCAGCCGATGTGCGGGCCGCGCGCCAGCAAGGCCAGTTCGTCGAGCACAAAGCGCGCGCGTTCGGGCCCCTGCCGCTCCACCAGCGTCTGGAAGGCCTCGCGCCACTCGGCGGTCTCTTGCGGATCGGGGTCGCTCATGCCATCACTCTAGGCCGGCGGTGCCAGAACAAGTTGCCGAACCGGCCTCTAAATCGAGCCCGGCCCACATAAGATGCCGATAACTGGTTGACATGCAGCATTTCATGCACCTCGACACCATCGACCTGCGCATCCTGGACCAGCTGCAGCGCGACGGCTCGCTCAGCAACGTGGAGCTGGCCCGGCGCGTCCACCTGTCGCCCTCCCCTTGCCTGACGCGCGTCAAGGCACTGGAGGCCGCAGGCGTGATCGAGCGCTACGTCGCACTCACCAGCGCCAAGGCCCTGGGCCTGGGGCTCAACGTCTTCATCAGCATCAGCCTGAAGGAGCAGGGCAAGGAGTCGCTGGCCGAGTTCGAGCGGCGCATCATCGAGCACGAGCAGGTGATGGAGTGCTACCTGATGACCGGCGACAGCGACTACCTGATCCGCGTGGCCGTGCCCGACATCGGGGCCCTGGAGCGCTTCATCCTGGAGCAGCTCACGCCCATTCCAGGCATCGAGAAGATCCGCTCCAGCTTTGCGCTCAAGCAGGTGAGGTACAAAACGGCGCTGCCGCTGCCAGCCACTGCCCCCGCTGCCGGACCTGGCCCGCTGGGGCCCACCCGGCTGCGTTCGGGCTGAACCTGGCGCAGCTCCCTCCCCCGCACGGAAGCATCTCGCACCATGACTGCATCTCTTCCTGATGACTCTTCGGCCGTGGCCATAGGCGTGGACTGGGGCACCACCCACCGGCGCGGCTACGCCCTGGCCGCCGACGGCCGCTGCCTGGCCGAGCAGGCTGACGCCGACGGCATGCTGGCAGCGCGTGGGCGCTTCGAGCCGTCGCTGGAGACCCTGCTCCAGGCCCTGAACGCCACGGGGCCGCAGGTGCGGGTGCTGATGTCTGGCATGGTGGGCAGCGCCAGCGGCTGGGTGCAGGTGCCCTACCTGGGGCCCGAAGTGCGCTTGAGGGAGCTCGGCCACCATCTGCTGCGGGTGCCGGGCACGGCGCGGCGCGTGGACATCGTGCCGGGCATCGCGCTGAAGACAGCCACCGCCGTGGACGTGATGCGCGGCGAAGAAACCCAGTTGCTGGGCGCGGCCTTGCTGGGCCATGAAGACGGCTGGTTCCTGCTGCCCGGCACCCACAGCAAGTGGGTGCGCATGGCCGAAGGCCGGGTGGCCGACTTCGCCACCTTCATGACCGGCGAGTTGTTCGACCTGCTGGGCCGCCACGGCACCCTGGCCGCCGCTGCCGGCGCGGACCACGCGGGGGCCGACCCACACCACCCTGACGCCTTCGGCCAGGGCCTGGGCGCTGGCGCCGACGTCGCCCTGTCCCACGCGCTCTTCGGCTGCCGCGCGCGCGTGGTCACCGGCGCGCTGCCGCCCGAGCAGGCGCGGGCCTACTTGAGTGGCCTGCTCATCGGCGCCGAATGGCACGAGCTGCGCCGCCGCGGCGGCGGGCATCTACCCACCACGGTCACCGTCATCGGCGCCCCGCACCTGGCAGCCCGCCATGCCGAGGCCGCCGCGGCCTTCGGCGTGACTCTGCAGCACCTGGACCCGGCCAAGGTCTACAAGGCCGCGCTCGCCCACCTGCTGACGTCTGAGTGAGCCCCGGATGAAGACGGTTGAGCGAACGTCCGGCGCACTTGGCGCAACCCCACACTTCGAAGGCAAGTTCGATGGACACCCCGTTTGACTCCCTACCGACAGCCCAGCCAGAGCCGCCTACAGGCGCGGCGTCGGGCTCGGTTTCCGGTTCGATTTCGGGCTCGCCAGCGGACTCCTCGTTCGCCTCCACCCCCTCGGCCAAAAGCAACCGTCCTGATGCACTGCCACCCCTGGACCCACCCCTGGTGGCCATCCTGCGCGGCCTGCCCGCAGAAGACGCTGCCGCAGTGGGCACGGCCTTGTTCGAAGCGGGCTTTCGCGCAGTGGAGGTGCCGCTGAACCGACCCGGCGCCCTGCAGTCCATCGCCACGCTGGCGGCCATGGCCCCGGCGGGCACGCTCATCGGCGCCGGCACCGTGATGAGCCCACAGGACGTGCAAGCCGTGGCCAACGCCGGCGGGCGCCTGATCGTCTGCCCCCACTGCGACCCCGCCGTCATCGACGAGGCCGTGGCGCTGGGCCTGTGGTGCGTGCCCGGCGTGGGCACCGCCAGCGAAGCCTTCACCGCGCTGCGCCATGGTGCACACGGACTCAAGCTCTTTCCCGCCGAGGTGTGGGGCCCGCGCGGCCTGAAGGCCCTGAAAGCCGTGCTGCCCGAAGGTACGCCGCTGTGGCCCGTGGGAGGGGTGGCCGCCGACAACCTGGCGCAGTGGACGTCCGCCGGCGCCACTGGCTTTGGCATCGGTGGACAGCTCTACCAGCCAGGAGACAGCGCCCAGAACGTGGGCCAGCGGGCCAGAGAGTTCATCAATGCGTGGCGAGCCGTGGGCCGCTGAGACCGGCCCACGACGCACCGGAAGGCGGAATCTGGCTCGCTGAGTACCAGCCAGTAGGCTAGGCCCGACGAATGAGCCTTAAATGGGAGGTTCTCGCGGCGCGAGAGTCTTGGTAGGCCGTGTTGGACTTGAACCAACGACCAAAGGATTATGAGTCCTCTGCTCTGACCAACTGAGCTAACGGCCCCCTCGCGCAAGCCTCGATTCTAGGAGGGCGCGCAGGGGTTGCCTGCGTCGGCGCAGCACCTGGTTCAACGCGCCGACAAGGCGTGCCCCACCAGGCGCGAGGTGATGTCCACGATTTGGATCATGCGGTCGTAGGCCATGCGCGTGGGACCGATGACGCCCAAGGTGCCGACCACCTGGCCGTCGATCACATAGGGCGCCGTCACCACCGACAGTTCCTCGAAGGGCACGACACGGCTCTCGCCACCGATGTAGATGCGCACGCCCTCGGCGCGGCTGGACACGTCGAGCAGGCGCATCAGTTCGGTCTTCTGCTCGAACACCTCGAACAGCTTGCGAAGCGAGTTCATGTCGTGGCCCAGATCCTGCACGCCCAGCAGGTTGCGCTCCCCGCTGACCACCACCTGGTCCACCGACTCCTCCATGGCCTCGGCACCCACCTGCACCGCCGCCTGCATGAGCACGGCGATCTCGCTGCGCAGCGCCTCGATCTCGGTCTTGAGCCGTTCACGCACGGCCTCGATGGACAGCCCGGCGTAATGGGCATTCAGGTGGTTGGCGGCCTCCACCAGCTCGGCCTGGGTATGGTCGCGGGCGGTGAAGATGACGCGGTTCTGCACATCGCCGTCGGGCGCGACCATGATCACCAGCACGCGCCGTTCGCCCAGGCGCAGGAACTCGATGTGGTGAAAGACACTGGCCTTACGCGGTGCCGTGACCACGCCGACGAAGCTGGACAGGCTGGACAGCAGGTGAGCCGCCTGCGCGATGACGCGCTGCGGCTGGTCAGGATGCAGTTGGCCACGGGCTGCGGCCAGGTCAGGCGGCGGTTGGTCCAGGTCCACTGGGCGGGCCGTGAGCATGGTGTCGACGAACAGCCGGTAGCCGCGCGCGGTGGGAATGCGGCCCGCGCTGGTGTGGGGGCTGGCGATGAGACCCAGCTCCTCCAGGTCGCTCATCACGTTGCGGATGGTGGCGGGCGACAGGTCCAGCCCCGAGGCGCGTGACAAGGTGCGCGAGCCCACGGGTTGCCCCTCGGCGATGTAGCGCTCGACGAGCGTCTTCAACAAGGTCCTGGCGCGTTGGTCCAGCATTCAATCATTGTAGTGAGCCCCCAACGTCCGGGCCTTGCCCGGACCGCTCCCCCGAGGGGGCGCAGAACGCTTGGGGCAGCCCGGCACTTTCTTGTGAGCCCCCCCCAAAGACCCCTGCCGGGGCACCCTTCGGAGGGGGCGGTTTCCAGGGGCCCTATGGTGTAATCATTTGCATCATGTCCTCTCGCTTCCGCCATGCGGCGATCGTCGGCAAGTACCAGGCCCGCGGCATCCGCCCCGTGCTGGAGGAGGTTGCCCAGTTCCTCATCGGGCAAGGCCTGGATGTC
>CAISJH010000514.1 GCA_903885585.1 uncultured beta proteobacterium | reverse complement strand
CCTTGACCACCATGCCGTCGGCGCCGAAGCTCTTGTCAAGCTGGAAGATCTGCGTGGTGGCCACGCCGTTGGCATTCCAGACCACCCAGGTCTCCACTGTGGTGGCCGCGCACTGGATGTCACCCGAGGCGATGGCCAGGTGGCGGTCCTTTTGCGGGATCTTCTTGATGCTGACATCCAGGCCGTGCTTCTTGTAGAGGCCCGCCTCCTTGGCCAGCGTGAGCGGGGCAAAGCCGGTCCAGCCGGACATGCCGATGGCGACCTTGGTCTCCTGCGCGGAGGCGGCGGTGCCGAGGGTGGCCAGCAAGACTGCGGCCGAAGCGGCCAGGGCGATCATGGACTTCTTCACAGGGGACTCCTCATCAAAGTGGTCAGGCAGAAAACGGCAACCGAAAGGAAGAACCATAAGCCCCTCACGCGGCCACCCACAAGGCTGGCAAACCCGCAAGCTGGCGCAACACGCCAGCCGCTTGGCCATTCAGGACGGCCGCCGCAGCGGCCTCGATGTCGGGTGCCAGGTAGCGGTCCTGCATCATGGCGGGGCAGCGCTGGCGCAGCAGCCCATGGGCCGCCTCCAGCGGGGCCGAGCTGCGCAGGGGCCGCAAAAACTCCACGCCCTGCGCCGCCGCCAGCCACTCAATGCCCAGGATGTGGGCCACGTTGGCGATCATGGGCTGCAGGCGCCGCGCGGCGAAGGTGGCCATGCTGACGTGGTCTTCCTGGTTGGCGCTGGTGGGCAGGGAATCCACGCTGGCCGGGTGCGCGAGCGACTTGTTCTCGCTGGCCAGGGCAGCAGCCGTCACGTGGGCGATCATGAAGCCGCTGTTCAGGCCCGGCTCGGCACAGAGAAAGGGCGGCAGGCGCGATACGTTGGCATCGATCAGCATGGCGATGCGACGCTCGGCAATCGCCCCGACTTCGGCGATGGCCACCGCCATGGCATCGGCGGCCAGCGCCACGGGCTCGGCGTGGAAGTTGCCGCCGGAAATCAGTTGCCCGTCCTCGACAAACACCAGCGGGTTGTCAGTCACCGCATTGGCCTCGCGCCACAGCACCAGCGCGGCGTGGCGCAACTGGTCCAGGCAGGCGCCCACCACCTGGGGCTGGCAGCGCAGGCAGTACGGGTCCTGCACGCGGTCGTCGCCCTCGCGGTGCGACGAGCGGATCTCGCTGCCCTGCAGCAAGGCGCGGTAGTAGCGGGCCACGTCAATCTGCCCCGGCTGGCCGCGCTGCTCATGGATGCGCGGGTCGAAGGGCCCGTCGCTGCCGCGCGCCGCGTCCACCGTCAACGCACCGATGACCAACGCCGCCTCCAGCACCGGCTCGAAGCTGAACAGCGCGTGCAGCGCCAGCGCGGTGGAGGCCTGCGTGCCGTTGATCAGCGCCAGGCCTTCCTTGGCCGCCAGCTCCAGCGGCGCGATGCCGTGAGCACGCAGGACCTCGCCCGCAGGCTGGCGCTCACCGTCGACGATGAACTCCCCCTCGCCCAGCAAGGCCAGCGTCATGTGCGACAGCGGTGCCAGGTCGCCCGAGGCGCCCACGGAGCCCTGCGAAGGGATGTGGGGCACAAGGCCTGCGTTGAACACGTCCAACAACTTCTGGATCACCACCGGCCGCACGCCCGAGTGCGCGCGCCCCAGGCTGGCCGCCTTGAGCGCCAGGATGAGCCGCACCACGGGCGCGGCCATCGGCTCGCCCACGCCCACGCTGTGCGAGCGGATCAGGTTACGTTGCAGGGCGGCCAGATCGTCCGCCCCGATGCGGGTACTGGCCAGCTTGCCAAAGCCCGTGTTGACACCATAGACCGGCGCATCCCCCGCCGCGGCCCGCTGCACCACGGCCGCGCTGGCCTCGATGGCAGGCCATGCAGTGGAGGCGAGCTCCAACGGAACGCCGCCGGCATGCAGGGCCTGCAGGTCGTCGAGGGTGAGGTGGCCGGGTTTCAGGACCATGAGGAATCGTGTCAGTTATGGAGTGCTCGAGGATGGTGTTGTCGGAGGGCTCGTGGGCCCGGCGAGGCAGGCAAGTCCCTCCGCTCATGTCCCCCGCAGCGGGCTGAAGCCCGCCGCTCCTCCTTTACTTCGCTGCGGGACTTACCTGCCTCACCGCGCCTGCCAACATTGCCGCTGTGGCCGCGATCAAGCTTGGCGAACACCGGAGCCCCTGCCAGCGCGGGCAGCTGGGGTGCAGTGCGCAGCGAAGTAAAGGGGGAGCTCTTCGCCGCAGGCGAAGAGCGGAGGACATGAGCGGAGTACTGCACTCCAGTTGCCCGTGCCCGCGAGACAGCCGGCAGCGTCACTCACCCCACCATCGGCAAATCCAGCCCCAGCTCCCGCGCACAGGCCACCGCATTCTCGTAGCCCGCATCGGCGTGTCGCATCACACCCGTGCCGGGGTCGTTCCACAGCACGCGTTCGATACGCCGTGCCGCGGCGTCAGTGCCGTCGCAGACGATCACCACGCCCGAGTGCTGCGAGTAACCCATGCCCACGCCGCCGCCATGATGCAGGCTTACCCAGGTGGCGCCACCCGCGGTATTGAGCAGCGCGTTCAGCAGCGGCCAGTCGGACACGGCGTCCGAACCGTCGCGCATGGCCTCGGTCTCGCGGTTGGGGCTGGCCACCGAGCCGCTGTCCAGGTGGTCTCGGCCGATGACGATGGGCGCCTTCAGCTCGCCCGAGCGCACCATCTCGTTGAAGGCCAGGCCGGCGCGGTGGCGCTCGCCCAGGCCGATCCAGCAGATGCGCGCGGGCAGGCCCTGGAAGGCGATGCGCTCGCCCGCCATGTCCAGCCAGCGGTGCAGGTGGGCGTCGTGCGGGAACAGCTCCTTCATCTTGGCGTCGGTCTTGCGGATGTCTTCGGGGTCACCCGACAGCGCCACCCAGCGGAATGGCCCCTTGCCGCGGCAGAACAGCGGCCGCACGTAGGCCGGCACGAAGCCGGGGAAGTCGAAGGCGTTCTTCACGCCGGCATCCAGCGCCACCTGGCGGATGTTGTTGCCGTAGTCCACCGTGGGAATGCCCAGGGCCTGGAAGTCCAGCATGGCCTGCACATGCACCGCACAACTGCGGCGCGCAGCCTCGCGCAGCTCGGCATGGCGCGTGTCGTCGGCCCGGGCGGCCTGCCACTGCGCCAGGCTCCAGCCTGCGGGCAGGTAGCCGTTGACCAGGTCGTGCGCCGAGGTCTGGTCGGTCACGATGTCGGGCCGCAGCCCGCCGGCCCGTGCGCGCTTCACCAGCTCGGGCAGCAGCTCGGCCGCGTTGCCCAGCAGCGCCACCGAGCGCGCCTGCTTGGCCGCCGTGTAGCGGGCGATGCGCGCCAGGGCGTCGTCCAGATCCGTGGCCTGCTCGTCCACGTAGCGGGTCTTCAGCCGCATGTCGATGCGGCTTTGCTGGCACTCGATGTTCAACGAACAAGCCCCGGCGAAGGTGGCGGCCAGCGGCTGCGCGCCACCCATGCCGCCGAGACCGGAGGTCAGGATCCACTTGCCCGAGAGATCACCACCAAAGTGCTGCTTGCCCGCCTCGACAAAGGTCTCGTACGTGCCCTGGACGATGCCCTGGCTGCCGATGTAGATCCACGAGCCGGCCGTCATCTGGCCGTACATCATCAGGCCCTTGCGGTCCAGCTCGTCGAAATGCTCCCAGGTGGACCACTTGGGCACGAGGTTGGAGTTGGCAATCAGCACGCGCGGCGCGTCCTCGTGGGTGCGGAACACGCCCACGGGCTTGCCCGACTGGACGAGCAGCGACTCGTCAGGCTTCAGGCGGCGCAGCGTGGCCAAGATGGCCTCGAAGCTG
>CAISJH010000513.1 GCA_903885585.1 uncultured beta proteobacterium | reverse complement strand
GTGCTGCCGTTCTTCGCCATCAACCTGCTGATGGGCCTGACGGCCATGCGGGTCTGGACGTATGCCTGGGTCAGCCAGCTGGGCATGTTGGCGGGCACGCTGGTGTACGTGAATGCAGGCACGCAGTTGGCGCAGATCACCTCGTTGCAGGGCATCGTCTCGCCCCAGCTGCTTGGGGCCTTCGCATTGCTGGGTGCCCTGCCGCTGGTCGGACGCTGGCTGGTGTCGGCGCTGAAGGCCCGTCGCGCCCTGGCGCCCTGGCGGCATCTGCGCCCCAAGCGTTTTGACCGCAACCTCGTGGTCATCGGGGCCGGCGCTGCGGGGCTGGTGACGAGCTACATCGCCGCCGCGGTCAAGGCCCGGGTCACGCTGGTGGAGGCCCACCGCATGGGGGGCGATTGCCTCAATACGGGTTGTGTCCCCAGCAAGGCCTTGATCCGCGCGGCCACGCTGGCCCAGGAGATTCGCGACGCGCACCGATATGGCGTGCAGGTCGCGGCGGGCGCTTCAGACCCTGGGCTCTTTGGGCCTTCTTCTGCGACGGCATCACCGTCCGCCGCCGTGCCGGCGAAGGTGGTGGTGGACTTCCCCGGGGTGATGGCGCGCGTGGCCCAGGTGGTGCGCGACATCGAACCGCATGATTCCGTCGAGCGTTACCGCAGCCTGGGGGTGGACGTGCAACTGGGCCGCGCGCGCATCGTCGACCCCTGGCATGTGGAGATCACCCACGACGACGGCCAGGCCACGAGGCTGTCCACGCGCGCCATCGTCATCGCCACCGGCGCCCGGCCCGTCGTGCCGCCGCTGCCCGGTCTGCAGGAGGCCGGCGTGCTCACCAGCGACACCCTCTGGGGCCTGCGCGAGTTGCCCCAGCGCCTGCTGGTGTTGGGCGGCGGGCCCATCGGCTGCGAACTCGCCCAGGCGTTTGCTCGATTGGGCTCGCAAGTCACCCAGGTGGAGATGGGCTCGCGGCTGCTGCCGAAGGAGGACAAGGACGCTGCCAGCTACGCAAGGCAACGCCTGGAGGCAGACGGCGTGACGGTGTTGACCGGACACCGGGCGCTGCGCTGTGAGCGCACGGCGCCGGGCCATGCGTCGCTGGACCCACGCGCTGAAGCATCGCCAGCCAACGCGGGTCTTGGTATCAGTGGGTCAGGGCCGGAGGCAGGTAAAGGTCAGACATCCGGTCTTCCGGCCTGGTGCCTGGTCACCGAGCAAGGCGGCACCGAGCACCGCATCGCTTTCGACCGCATCCTCTGCGCCGTGGGCCGCAGCGCCCGGCTGGAGGGCTTCGGCCTGGAGGACCTGGGGATCGACACCACCGGCCGCACGCTGCCGGTGGATCAGCACCTGCAGACGGTCTTCCCGCACATCCTGGCCTGCGGTGATGTGGCGGGGCCGTACCAGTTCACGCACGCTGCTGCGCACCAGGCCTGGTACGCCGCGGTCAACGGCCTGTTCGGCACCTTTCGCCGCTTCAAGGTGGATTACCGTGTGATCCCCTGGTGCACGTTCCTGGACCCGGAGATCGCCCGCGTGGGCTTGAACGAACAGGAGGCGGTGGCACAGGGCGTACCTTTCGAGGTGACCCGCTTCGACTTGGACGATTTGGACCGGGTGATCTTGGAGGGTGGTGTGGGCGGCAGACCCGTCGGTGCCGTGGCTGGGCCGGGCGATGCATCAGACGGTGGGCTGGTGGCAGCCCCGTCGGCGGGCTGGGTCAAGGTGCTCACCGTGCCGGGCAAAGACCGCATCTTGGGTGTCACCATCGTGGGCCGCCACGCCGGCGAGCTGCTGGCCGAGTGGGTGATGGCGATGAAGCACGGCCTGGGACTGAACAAGGTGCTGGGCACCATCCACGTCTACCCCACGCTGGCGGAATCGGCCAAGTACGCCGCGGGCGCCTGGAAGCGGGCGCACCAGCCGGACGCGCTGCTGCGCTGGGTGGAGCGGTTTCATGCGTGGAGGCGCGGGTGAGCGACCGTTTCTCCACCCAGGCGTCTCCGCGCGGCTGCGGGGCTGTTCCTGTTGAAGTGGACGAGGTCAAGCGAAAGCGTGCCGACGGGGCGACTCGCAGGTCTGTCAGAAGGGTTGGTTTAGCCGCGCTGCTGTTCGCCACAAGCATCACCCAGGCGCAGCCGAACGCTCCAGGCGAGGGCTCATCTGCGGCGGGGGCTTCCCTGCTGGCCCCGCCTGGCGCAGCCGCCTGGGTTTCTGCACCGTTGCCGGCGCAGAAGCTGCCGCCCACCAGGTTTGACCTGAGGGAGGTGGATGGGCGCCCGGCCTGGCGTGTGGAATCGCCCGCGAGCTACGGCAACCTGGTCCAGGTGGTACAGGTGGCCGGTGCGCAGGCCCGCACGGTTACCTGGCGCTGGCGGTTGGACCGCGCCATCGAGCGCGCCGATCTGCTGACCAAGGCCGGCGACGACGCGGCGCTCAAGGTCTGCCTGCTGTTTGACATGCCGGCCGAGCGCGTACCCTTCGTCGAGCGGCAACTGCTGCGTGTGGCGCGGGCCGCCTCGGGCCAGGCGCTGCCGGCCGCCACGCTTTGCTACGTGTGGGCCCCCCTAGTCTCGGCTACTGCCGCCCGTAGTCCTGGCGCGGGCGCAGGTGGCGCATTGGGCAGTACGTCCAGCGGTGCAGCCGGTGGTGGCGCAGGCAGTGCTGGAGCTGCCAGCTCCACGGGGGTGGTGCTGCCCAACGCCCACACCCGCCGCATGCGCTGGATGGTGCTGCGCGGCACCGAGTCTGCGCTGGGCACCTGGCAGGTGGAGCAGCGCGACCTGCGTGCCGACTTTCTGCGCGCCTTTGGCGACGAGACGCCCTCCGTGCCGCCCCTGGTGGCGGTGCTAGTGGGCGCGGATGCCGACAACACCGGCGGCCACGGCCTGGGCTGGCTGCAGGACCTGACGCTGCGCCCATGAAGCGTCTGGTCTTGCTGGGTGGGGGCCATGCCCACCTTCATGTGCTGCAGGCCCTGGCCCGTGAGCCGCTGGCCGGGGCGCAGGCGGTCATGATCACACCCCACACGCATCTCACCTACTCGGGCATGGTGCCCGGTGTGGTGGCGGGCCACTACAGCGCAACGCAGTCCCGCATCGCGTTGGCGCCGCTCTGTGCGGCGGCCCATGTCACGCTGGTGCAGGGGCAGGCCGCCGCCTTGGATGCGAGCCGACGGGTGGTGACCTTGTCCGACGGCCGGGTGGCGGAGTACGACGTGCTGTCGCTGGATGTGGGCGGTTCGCAGGACCGCGCCGCCATTCCCGGGGCGCGCGAGCACGCGCTCTTTGTGCGGCCCATCGAGACGCTGGTGGGGCTGCTGGATCGTCTGCGCGAGCAGGCCACCCAGCGCCCGCTGGACGTGGTGGTGGTGGGCGCTGGCGCCGCCGGCTTCGAACTCGCGCTGGCGCTGGCCTGGGGCCTGGCGCGTCTGGGCGACGGTGCTTCGCGCGTGGCCCTGGTC
>CAISJH010000512.1 GCA_903885585.1 uncultured beta proteobacterium | reverse complement strand
TCTCCTCCGCCACCTGAGGCGCCAGACCCGCCCGCCACGCGTCACGCGTGTGAGGTCGGCGTCCCAGTCACCCGCAAACGTGCCCCCCGCGCGCGGCCGGCTGTGACGCTCAGTAGCGGAGTGCGGCGGTCTCCCAGACCGTCCCCGCTCACCCCGCCACGTTCTCGATCAAGGTCGCCATCCCCATGCCCGAGCCGAGGCACATGCTGATGACGGCGTAGCGCCCGCCCGTATCGGCCAGGTGATGCATGGCGGTCATGGTCATGCGCAGGCCGGTGGCACCGGGGGGGTGGCCGATGCTGATGCCGCCGCCATACAGGTTGGTGCGCTCGCGCGGGATGCCGAGTTCGCGCTCGGCGTGCAGGTTCACCACGGCGAAGGCCTCGTTGATCTCCCAGTAGGCGATGTCGGCCACGCTCAGGTCGGTGCGCTGCAGCAGCTTGGCAATCGCCGGCACCGGGCCCGCACCCATGATCTCCGGGGCCACGCCCACCACAGCCCAGTCCACCAGGCGCGCCTGCACCGGAATGCCATGGTCCAGCGCCGCCCTGCGGCTGGCCACCAGCAGGGCTGCAGCGCCGTCGGTCACACCGCTGGAGTTGCCCGCAGTCACCTGGCCCTGGCCGTCATGGCGGAAGGCGGGCTTGAGCGAGGCCAGCTTCTCCGCCGTGATCTGCGGGCGGGGGAACTCGTCGTGCTCGAGCAGCTTTGTGGCGGCCTTGCCGTCGGCGCCCTTGCGCGAAGACCGGACATCGGGGTCCGGCACCGCAATAGGGGCGATCTGCCGTGAGAGGAAGCCACTGGCGCGACCCGCGTCCGCGCGCTGCTGGCTCATCAGCCCCCAGGCGTCCATGTCCTCGCGCCGGTAGCCGAAGCGCGCGGTCAGGTTCTCGGCCGTATCGCCCATCAGCTCCTTGGTGAAGGGGCAGCGGTAGATGTAGTCCAACCCGTCCACCAGCGCGGTGGGCCCGCGCCCGGCGCCCCAGCGCGTGCTGTGCGACAGATAGGGCACACGCGAGTAGTTCTCACCGCCGGCGGCCACCGCGATCTGGCTGTGGCCGGACATGATCTGCTGCGCCGCGCTCACGATGGCCTGCGAGCCCGTGCCGCAGGCGCGCACCACGCCGAGTGCGGAACTCTCCTCGGGCAGGCCGGCCAGCAGGGCGATCTTGCGGCTGACGAACAAGCCGTCGTGGTCCACCGGCGCGGTGTTGCCAAAGACCAGGTGGTCCACCTTCGAGGCCGGCAGTCCGGCGCGCTCCAGGCAAGCCTGCACCACATGCACGCCCATCTGGTGCAGCGGCACGTCGCGCAGGGACTTGCCGAAGTCGCCAAAGGGCGTGCGCGCGCCCGAGCTCAGGATGATGTCGTCGTCTTTCACGGCAGGACTCTTTCTGGACACAAGTGTGCGGACACGGGGTCCGCATGCAAAGGGGTGACGGTGTAATGAGGCAGAGGGGACTGGGGCTTACCAGTATAGGCAGCTGCCCCACAAAACAAAACAATCGTTTGGGTATTGAGAAGCCCTCGCGCATGAACACCATCGACTGGCACCCCGAAGACCCCGCCACCCTGGCCGACCCGTATCCGGTTTTCACGCGCATGCGCGACGAGGACCCGTGCTTCTGGAGCCCACGCCTGAAGAGCTGGGTGCTCACGCGCTATGACGACGTCAAGGCCGTGTGCCTGGACAAGGAGCGCCTGTCATCGGACCGGCTGCGGCCCTTCTTTGCCTCTCTGCCCCCGCCGGAGGCCGAGCGCATCGGCCAGATCATTCGCTACCTGTCGCAGTGGATGGTGTTCAAGGACCCGCCGGACCACACCCGGTTGCGCCGCTTGACCAGCCGCGTGTTCCACGCCAAATCCATGCAGGGCATGCGCCCGCAGGTGGAGGACATCGCTGCCTGGCTGATGGACGGCATCGGCGCGCGCACCGAGTTCGACTTCATCACCGACTTTGCCGGCCCGCTGCCCTGCCTGGTGATCATGGCGCTGCTGGGCGTGGAGCGCCAGGAGCTGGCGCGCGTCAAGCGCATGAGCGACGACATGGCGCTGTTCATCGGCTCGTCGCGCACCTCACCTGAGAAGTACGACACCGCCGAGGCCGCCACGCACGAGATGGCCGGCTTCTTCCGCGAGCTGATCGAGGACCGCCGCCGCACGCCGCGTGCCGACCTGATGAGCGAGTTGGTGCACCTGCG
>CAISJH010000511.1 GCA_903885585.1 uncultured beta proteobacterium | reverse complement strand
CTGCTTGCGCGCGCAGGTCGACTGCACGATGCAGTTGCCCTGTCAGATCGGCGACTACACCGACTTTTACACCGGCATCCACCACGCCACCTCGGTGGGCAAGCTGTTCCGCCCTGCCAACCCGCTGCTACCCAACTACAAGTGGGTGCCCATCGGCTACCACGGCCGGGCCTCGTCCATCGTCGTCAGCGGCACGCCAGTGCGCCGCCCGCTGGGCCAACTCAAGCCCCCAACGGCCGAGACGCCCGCCGTCGGCCCTTGCCTGCGGCTGGACTACGAGCTGGAGCTGGGTGCGGTCATCGGCACCGCCAACGCGCTGGGCTCACGCGTGCCGCTGGCACAAGCCGAAGACCACCTCTTCGGCCTGGTGCTGCTCAACGATTGGTCCGCGCGCGATGTGCAGGCCTGGGAGTACCAGCCACTCGGCCCCTTCCTGGCCAAGAACTTTGCCAGCACCGTTTCGCCCTGGGTGGTGACGATGGAGGCGCTGGCGCCCTTTCGCACCGCCTTCACCCGACCGGCCATCGAAGACGGCGACCCCGGCACCCTGCCCTATCTGGACAGTGAACCCAACCGCGCCTCCGGCGCCTTCGACCTCACCCTGGAGGTGGAACTGCAGACCGCCGCCATGCGAGAGGCCGGCCTGCCGCCGCAGCGCCTGTCACGCGGCCGCTGGACCGAGGCCGCCTGGTGGACGCTGGCGCAACTGGTGGCCCACCACACCCTGGGCGGGTGCAACCTGCAAGAAGGTGACCTGCTGGGCACCGGCACCCTCTCCTGCCCCGGGCCGGGTCAGGCGGGCTCCCTGCTGGAGTTGAGTGGCGGCGGCAAGGCCCCGCTCACGTTGCCGAACGGTGAGACGCGCACCTTCCTGCAAGACGGGGACACACTGACGCTCAAGGCCTGGGGCGAGAAGCCCGGAGCGCGGCGCATCGGGCTGGGTGCCTGCAGTGGCACCGTGCTGCCGGCCGCATGAAGCCACCTTGACGCCAGGAAGACGCCAGGAAGACTTCAGGAAGCTTTCAGAAAGATGGCGGCAAGACACCAGCAAAGGGCCGGCCTGAAACCAACCTGATGCCAGCCTGAACCCGGTCAGGCGCCCCCAGCACCCTGCCCTGCACCCGCATCCCGCGCCGCCTCGCGCGCGGCGCTGATGTCCACGAAGGTCACCACCGCGCCCTCGATCACGTCATCCTGGGTGCGGTAGGGCATGATCCTCACGGCGTACCAGCGGCCCTCTCGGCTGCGCACCTGCTTCTCCGACACCACCAGCGTGCGCAGCATGTCGCGCACGTCCTCCTCCATGGCGGGGTAGTCCAGGCTGGTGGTCAGGTCGCTCAAGGGGCGGCCCACGTCGCCGTCACGCAGGCTGATCACCTTGCGCGCCCGCTCGGTGAAGCGCCGCACCTGCAGGCTCTTGTCCAGGAACAGCGTGGCGATGTCGGTGCTGTTGAGCAAGTTGCGCATGTCGCTCTGCGCGATGGCCAGGTCGTCCAGCTTGGCCTGCAGCTCGGCGTTCACCGCCTGCAGCTCGTCGTTCATGGCCTGCATCTCCTCCTTGGAGCTGGTGAGCTCCTCGTTGGTGGATTGCAGCTCTTCGTTGGTGGACTGCAGTTCCTCGTTGGCGGCCTGCAACTCCTCTTGCGAGGCGCGCATCTCCTCGCGCAGCGACTGCGCCTCCTCACGCGCACGCTGCAGCTCGGCCTCCAGCTCCTGGTGCACGGCGCTGCGCGTGCGGCGGCGCGGCCGGCCCGCCGGGGTGGTGGGCTGCAGGTCCCTGAAGACGATCAGGAGCATGCCCTTCAGGCCCGACACCTCCTCCATGGACTGCACGCTCAGGTCCACCGCAGGCGGGCCGTTGGGGCTGTCCAGCGGCACCTCGTGCACCTCCACGGGCGTGCGCTGGCTGGCGGCCTGCCGCATGGCCGCCACCAGGGGCGCACGCAAGCCCTCGCGCGCCATCACGTGCACGTTCCAGTTGGCCTTGCCCGCGGCCGGCTCGAGGTAGCGGCCGGTGCGGCCATTGATGTAGAGGATGTCGCCGCGGTCGTTCACCAGTACCGAGGGCGGGGCCCATTGCTGCATCAGGAAGCGGTCCACAAGGACCTGCAGGCTGTGCGGCGGGGTGGGTTCTTCTGGCGACAAAGCGGGCTCCTTGGGGGCGGGTTCCGGCAGCAACACAAGAGGCCGAAAGGAGAAGTCTGGCACGGGTACCGGTCTGGCCACCTGACGGCGGCGGTACAGGCGCAGGCGCCCGTCCGTGGTCTCGAAGAGGTCGTCGAAGCGGCCGATGGTCTCGGAGCTGCCCAGCAGCAGCACGCCATCAGGGCGCAGGCTGTAATGGAACAGCGGCAACAACCTGCGCTGCAGCGGCGCAGTCAGGTAGATCAGCAGATTGCGGCAGCTCAGCAGGTCCAGCCGTGTGAAGGGCGGGTCCACCGTCAGGTCGTGCGGGGCAAACACCACCATCTCGCGCACCTCCTTGGCGATGCGCCAGCCGCCGTCCAGCGGCGTGAAGAAGCGCTTCAGGCGCTGTGCCGACACCTCGCCGCTGATGGCGGCCGGGTAGACGCCGCGGCGGGCCCGGTCGATGGCGTCCTTGCTCAAGTCGGTGGCAAACACCTGCAAGCTGCAGTTGGCCAGGCCCGGGTGGGCCTCCACCACCTCACGGAAGGTGATGGCCATTGAGTAGGCCTCCTCGCCCGTGGAGCAACCCGCCACCCAGGCACGCATGTGCCAGCCGTCACCGTGGGCCTTCAGCAAGCCCGGCAGCACCTCGTGCTTCAACGCGTGCCACACGGGCGTGTCTCGGAAGAAGGCCGTCACGCCGATCAGCAGCTCCTTGGCCAGCAGGTCGAGCTCAGCGTCGTCGCGTGCCAGCAGCTCGGCATAGGCCCGCATGTCGGTGATGCGGTGGATGCCCATGCGGCGCTCAATGCGCCGCAGCAGCGTGCTGCGCTTGTAAAGAAAGAAGTCATGGCAGCCCCGCGACTGCAGCAGCCGCAGGATAGCGACCAATCGCTGGGGGTCGTGGCGGGGCTCGCCTTCCGGCGCCGGGCCCGCCTGTGATCCCGCAGCAGGGGCAGGCGCAGACGCAGACGCAGACGCTAAAGGCTGCAAGCCTGGGCCGGGTGACGGCTGCGGGGCCTCCAGAGGCTTCGCCAGCTGCTGCAGCGCATCAGGTGCACTCGCAGCCGGTGGCGTCGGTCCACTGCGCGCTGGATCGGGCTGAGGGACTACGGAGGCTTGGCCTGTATGCCTCGTCGCTGCGCGCGCCTGCAAGGCCTTCACGACATCCGCCGCCAAGGTATGGGGGGGTGCCACCAGGTCCACCAGACCCGTGCGAAGCGCGTTGCGTGGCATGGCGTCGAACTGCGCGGTCTCTGGCTGCTGCACCGCTGTGAACCCGCCGGCCTCATGGAGGGTCCGCAAGCCACGCGTGCCGTCGTCGCCCGAGCCCGAGAGCACCACGCCTGCCGCCCGGGCGCCCATGACACGGGCCAAGGACTCGAACATGTCGTCAATGGGATGGCGCCAGCCCCGGGGCTCGGCGGGCACGGCCACGTGCAGATGGCCATCCACCAGCGTCAGCGTCGCGTTGGGCGGGATCACATACACCGTGTCGGGGCTCACCCGCTGGCGGTCGGCCGCCTCGCGCACGGGCATCAGGGTGTCGCGCTGCAGCAGATGGGTGAGCACGGTCTCGCGCGTGGGGTCCAAGTGCTGCACCACCACCCAGGCCATGCCCGAAGCGCCCGGTGCATGGGCCAGAAACTCCTGCAGTGCCGGCAAGCCGCCCGCTGAGGCGCCGATGGCCACGATGCCAGCCGGCAGGCTGGCGCGCGCAGGCCCGCTGCTGGCGGCATCAGGCGCATCGCTCGAGATCATGGCCCAATGTAGCGAATTCAAGGACGGCAGTGAGGGCAAATTTTGCTGACATGCGAGTGGGATGCCGCTAACATCCTTGGCCATTCCCAAAACTCAATACATCAGTTGATAAGCAAGGCCACCAAGGCCACCAAGGCCACCAAGGCCACCAAGGCCACCAAGGCCACCATGACTCCTGACATCAGCTGCACTTCGAACACCTGCGCGCCCCGCCCCGCGCGCCCATGCTTCAGGTGACCCTCTCTCACAGTCCCACGCCGCTGGCCGCCGACGAGGCCGCGCCCAGCCCGGCCGAGCTGCGCGCTTGGGCGGTCAGCCTGGTGGATGCGCGCGAAGACGAGCGCCTGCGCATTGCACGCGGCATGCACGACGAGCTAGGGCAGCTGCTCACCGCACTGAAGCTGGAGGTGGCCGGACTGGCCCAGGTGGCCCCCGGGCCGGGCCCCGCCGAGCGCATCGCCTGCATGAAAGCCTTGATCGACGAGACCATCGTGGCCGTGCGCCGCATCTCGGACGATCTGCGCCCGCTGATGCTGGACGACCTGGGCCTGAACGCGGCCGTCGAGTCTCTGGCGCGCTCGGCGGCCGAGCGCATGGTCATCGAGGTCACCGTGCGGCACGATGAAGAAGACCCGCCCGTGCAGCCCGGCGTGGCCACGGCCCTCTACCGCATGGTGCAGGAGGCCCTCACGAACGTGGCTCGCCATGCTCATGCCACCGACGTGAGCATCGACCTGCGCGTAGCCGGTGCCCACGTGGTGCTGGTGGTGGAGGACAACGGCACCGGGCTGCCCAGCGACGCGCTGCGCCGCGAGGGCTCCTGGGGCTTGCGCGGGCTGCGCGAGCGCGTCACGCTCTTTGGCGGCACGCTGACACTGGAGAACGCTCCCGGCAGCGGCGCCCGCATGACGGTGCGGCTGCCTCTGGACGCCACGGGAGTCTCGGGTTGAGCGCTGAGCTGCAGGTGCTGGTGGTGGACGACCACCCCACGGTCCGCGAGGGCCTGGTCCGCATCCTGACCGAGGCCCAACCCGGGTGGCGGATTCAACAGGCCGGCTCGGGAGCAGATGCCCTGTTGCTCCTGGCCCAGCACCGCTTTGACGTGGGCATCGTGGACATGTCCATGCCCGGCATGAACGGCATCGAGCTGCTGAACGCGATTCGGGCGCAAGGCCATCGCATGCCCCTGTTGATGCTGAGCATGCATGCCGAAGAGGCCTATGCGCTGCGTGCGTTCAAGGCCGGTGCCACGGGCTACATCACCAAGGACCAGGCCGGGGACCGGCTGATCGAAGCAGTGCACACCGTGGCGGCTGGCGGCCTGTACGCCACGCCCGCGTTGGCCCAGCACTTGCGCATGAACGACCAAGGTGTGGTGGAGCGCCTGGCGCACGCCAGCCTGTCGGAGCGAGAACTGCAGGTGCTGCGCCAGGTAGCCGCAGGGGCCACTGCCGCCGAGGCCGCCGCCGCGCTGCAACTGCCCGAGGCGGCCGTGCTCGTGGCCAAGCAACGCCTGCTCGAAAAGCTCAGGCTCAGCTCCGTGCAGCAGCTGGTGGCCTACGCGCAGACGCACCGCCTGTAGGGTTGAGCGTCAGCGGTACTGCACAGGGTGGTTGAATGACCCGCGGAAGGATACGCTGCACATCACCATGCACATCGAGATCGACGACCTGACCCGCCCAGAAGTGCACGCCCTGCTGCAGGAGCACCTGGAAGACATGTACGCCTGGTCTCCTCCAGAGAGCGTTCACGCGCTGGACCTGGATAGGCTGCGCGCGCCCAACATCACGTTCTGGACGGCCTGGGAAGGCACTGAGCTGCTGGGCTCGGCCGCCTTGAAAGATCTGGGCGCGGGCCACGGCGAGGTCAAGTCCATGCGCACCCCACGCCGGTTGCGGCGCCGCGGCACCGGCCGAGCGATGCTGGCCCATCTCATCGCCCATGCAAGACAGCACGGCTACACGCGTCTGAGCCTCGAGACGGGGTCGCAG
>CAISJH010000510.1 GCA_903885585.1 uncultured beta proteobacterium | reverse complement strand
GTGGACTGAGGCCGCCGGACGTACAGACTCTCACGGCGCTGCGTGTCGGATGCTGCTGCCGCCGAAGCTGTCGTTGAAGGTGAACAGCAGCGACACGTAGAACACG
Source organism: uncultured beta proteobacterium (assembly GCA_903885585.1). Lineage (GTDB taxonomy): Bacteria > Pseudomonadota > Gammaproteobacteria > Burkholderiales > Burkholderiaceae_C > Rubrivivax. The sequence continues at coordinate 6,907 of CAISJH010000510.1, read as the reverse complement.
GTGGAGAAGATCAGCACCGAGGGCAGCAGCATCATGCCCGCCATTTCTCTTGCCGACAGCAAGCCCGCGAGAAGCGCCGTGGTGACGCCGAAGGCCACGATGATGCCCAGCCACGACAGCAGGTACACCGCAAAGGCGCCGCGGCTGCGCCACACGGCCAAGGTGCTGGAGAACAGGGCCTGGGCCGGACCCTGGCCCCCCCAGTGCACCAGGGCCGAGGCGTGCCAGAACGGCACCGACAGCAAGGCGATCAAGCCGAAGCGCGTCACCACGCCCCAGAACAGTTGCGGGTCGCGCAACAGTTGCTCCACCTCAGAAGCCTGCTGGCTTTGGCCCAGCAGGCGCTGGAGCTTCTCGAACTTGCCGTCATCCACGGCGTCGCTGATCAGCATCACCAACACCGTGGCGGCACCGTAGGCCAGGCACAGCGTGAACTGCCGGCTGCGCCGCAGGGCATCGGCCTTGAGCGGCACCAGAAACTGCCCCGGGTGGATGGGCTGCCCGGCCAGCGCCGCCTCGCTGGCGACCATGAAGCCCAACGAAAGAAGCGGCAAGGCGGCCACTACCACCAGCGAGCCGATGTAGGGCACCAGGGACAGCGCCAGGGCGGACAGCAGGAAGCTCACCAGCAGCACGCTGAAGGCCAGGGGATGCTTGCCGAACAGGCGAAACCCGTCGCGCATCCAGCGTGCGCCCTGCAGGGCCGGGACGGGTTTGAGCAGCAGTGCCATGGGTTTACAGCGGGGGGTGCCAGGGATTGTCGATGCGGTCGCGCAGCACGCGCTCGAAGTGCGCCGGATCCTTGGGTTGCAGCAGGGCGGCGTCGCGCGGCAGGAACCAGTCCCACAGGCGCGACAGCCAGAAGCGCAGGGCCGCCGCCCGCAGCAGGGCGGGCAGCAAGCGCAGCTCCACCGGGGTGAGCAGACGCTCGCCCTGGTAGGCGGCCAGGAAGGGCACGGCAAGGTCCTCCACCAGGTGCCCCGTGGCGTGGTCGATGCACCAGTCGTTGAGGCACACCGCCACATCGAACAACAAGGTGTCGGTGCCGGCGAAGTAGAAGTCGAAGAAGCCGCAAAGGCGGTCTTCGCCTGCGGTTTCGTCGAACATCACGTTGTCGCGGAACAGGTCCGCATGGATGGGCCCACGGGGCAGGGCGGCACCCGCTGCCGAGGCCGCCAGCTCCTCTTGGAAGCGCAGTTCCGACTGCAGAAGCTCTGCCGTGGCCGCAGGCACGTGCGGCAGCACCACCGGCACGGTGGCTTCCCACCAGGCCAGGCCCCTCAGATGGGGCTGCTGCTGCGGGAAGTCGGCCCCGGCCCGGTGCATGCGGGCCAACATGGCACCCACCTGCTCGGCATGTCGGGCCCCGGGCGCGAGACGGTGGCTGCCCGGCAGGCGTGTGACCACGGCAGCAGGTTTGCCGGACAGGGTGTGCACCAGCAGGCCTTGGTCATCAGCCTGCGGCGCCGGCACGGGGATGCCCCGGTGTGCCAGGTGACGCATCAGTTCCAGGTAGTAAGGCAGCTGCTCCCGTGGGAGACGCTCAAACAGCGTCAGCACCCATTGGCCCTGGGCTGTGGTGGCGTAGTCGTTGGTGTTTTCGATGCCAGAGCGGATGCCCCGCAGATCAGTCAGCGCACCCAGGCCCAGGCGGCGCAAGAGGGCATCGGCGTCAGAGGGGCTCACCTCTGTGTAGACGGCCATCAGCAGTGCCCCCGTCGGGCGGCCAAGTGCGGGGGGAGCATCGTCTCGTTCATCCGCTGAATTCTAGGCGGGGGGTACACCCGTCGGTTTGTCGGCGGTCAGGCCTAAACGTCGCTCCACAATGCCGGCCATACAACACGCCAGACACTGCCCGCGACGAAAGAGACCCGAGGCCCTGATGAGTGAACACACGCTGCTGCTGGTGGATGGATCCAGCTACCTCTACCGCGCTTACCACGCCATGCCGGACCTGCGCGGGCCCGACGGCTTTCCCACGGGCGCCGTGCACGGCATGGTGGCCATGATGAGACGCCTGCGCGATCAGGTGCCTGCGGCCCACGCAGCGTGCATCTTCGATGCCAAGGGCGATACCTTTCGCAACGCCTGGTACGCCGACTACAAGGCCCACCGACCGCCCATGCCCGAAGCGCTGGCGCAGCAGATTGCGCCCATTCACGAAGTGGTGCGGCTGCTCGGCTGGCCGGTGCTGGAGGTGCCGGGCATCGAAGCGGACGACGCCATCGGCACGCTCGCCCGCGTGGGTGCGGCCAGCGGTCACCGGGTGGTGATCTCCACGGGTGACAAGGACATGGCGCAGTTGGTGACGCCTCAGGTCACGCTGATCAACACCATGAGCAACGAGACGCTCGACGAGGCCGGGGTGCTGGCGAAGTTCGGCGTGCCGCCGGAACGCATCGTCGACTACCTGTCGCTGATCGGTGATGCGGTGGACAACGTCCCGGGCGTCGATAAGGTGGGCCCCAAGACGGCGGCCAAGTGGCTGGCGGACTTTGGCTCACTGGACGGTGTCATCGCGGCGGCCGCTTCCATCAAGGGCGTGGCGGGCGACAACCTGCGCCGGGCCCTGGACTGGCTGCCGCAAGCGCGGCGCCTGGTGACGGTGGTGACCGACTGCGACTTGGCGGGTCATGTACCCGGCTGGCCGGTGTTGGATGCGCTGGCGATGAAGGAGGTGGACCGACAAGGGCTGCTCGACTTCTTTGCCCGCTTCGGATTCAAGACCTGGCGGCGTGAACTGGAGGAGGGGGGCGGCTTGCAGGTGTCGGCCTCCATAGCTGGGTCAATTGCGGGTTCTCTGGGGGGCTCCGGTGACGGGTCTGTGGATGGGGCGGCGGAGGGTCCCGGTGAAGCCGCTGCTGCTGCAGCGCGCGCCCTGCCCATCGCCCGGGAGTACGAGACCGTCCTGACGCGCGAGCGCCTGGACCACTGGCTGGCCGCCGTTCGTGCGGCGCCCCTGGTGGCCGTGGACACCGAGACCGACTCGCTGGACGGCATGCGTGCCCGCATCGTCGGCATCAGCCTGGCGGTGGAGCCGGGCCGGGCCGCCTACATCCCTCTCGCCCATGACGGCCCGGGTGCCCCGGCGCAACTGCCGCTGGACGAGGTGCTGGCGCTGCTCAAGCCCTGGCTGGAGGACGAGGCCGCGGCCAAAGTGGGCCAGCATGTCAAGTACGACACCCATGTGTTTGCCAATCACGGCATCGCTCTGCGCGGCGTGCGCCATGACACCATGCTGCAGAGCTACGTGCTGGAAGCACACAAGCCGCACAGCCTGGAGAGTCTGGCCGAACGCCACCTGGGCCGTCGAGGCCTGAGCTACGAGGAGTTGTGCGGCAAGGGCGCCCACCAGATCCCGTTCGCACAGGTGGATGTGGAGCGCGCCACGCAGTACTCGGGCGAGGACAGCGAAATGACGCTGCATGTCCACCAGGTGCTGTGGCCGCAACTGGAGGCCTCACCGCTACAGCGCGAGGTCTACGAGCGCATCGAGATGCCGGCCAGCGCGGTGCTGGGGCGCATCGAGCGCCACGGCGTGCTGATCGACGGCGCGCTGCTCGCGCGGCAGAGCCGGGATCTGGCCGAACGCATGCTGGCCATGGAGCAGGAGGCCTACGCGCTGGCCGGTCAGCCCTTCAACATGGGTTCACCCAAGCAGATCGGCGAGATCCTGTTCGGCCGCCTGGGCCTGCCGGTGAAGAAGAAGACGGCCACCGGGGCGCCGAGTACCGATGAGGAGGTGCTGCAGGAGCTGGCGGCCGACTACCCGCTGCCTGCGCGCATCCTGGAGCACCGCAGCCTGTCCAAGCTCAAGGGCACCTACACCGACAAGCTGCCGCAGATGGTGAACCCCGCCACGGGCCGGGTGCACACCCATTACGCGCAGGCGGTAGCGGTGACGGGCCGCCTGTCCAGCAACGAGCCCAACCTGCAGAACATTCCGATCCGCACGGCCGAGGGCCGGCGCGTGCGCGAGGCCTTCATCGCCCCGCCGGGCTGGCGCATCGTCAGCGCCGATTACTCGCAGATCGAGCTGCGCATCATGGCCCATATCAGTGGCGACCCGGGCATGACGCGCGCCTTCGCCGAGGGGCAGGACATCCACCGCGCCACCGCCAGCGAAGTCTTCGGCGTGCCACCGGCCGAGGTCAGCAGCGAGCAGCGCCGCTACGCCAAGACCATCAACTTCGGCCTGATCTACGGCATGGGCGCCTTTGGTCTGGCGCAGAGCCTGAGCATCGAGCAGAAGGCCGCGCGCGACTACATCGACCGCTACTTCGCCCGCTTCGCTGGCGTGCGCCGATACATGGAGGAGACCAAGGCCCGTGCGGCCGAGCTCGGCTATGTGGAAACCGTCTTTGGCCGGCGGCTCTACCTGCCCGAGATCCGCGGTGGCAACGGCCCGCGCCGTTCGGGCGCCGAGCGCCAGGCCATCAACGCACCCATGCAGGGCACGGCGGCTGATCTCATCAAGCTGGCCATGATCGCGGTGCAGGACGCGCTGGATCGTCAGGGCCTGGCCAGCCGCATGATCATGCAAGTGCATGACGAACTGGTGCTGGAGGTGCCCGATGCCGAGCTGGAGTGGTCCCGTGCTGAAGTGCCGCGCCTGATGGCCGGTGTGGCCTCGCTCAGCGTTCCGCTGCTGGCCGAGGTGGGGGTGGGGATGAACTGGGAAGAGGCGCACTGAAGGCTTCCGGCAATCCTTGCGGCGCCCCCGCTGGTACGCCCCCAATGGCGCTGTGCAGGGTTGGGGATCCTCACCGAAGGACAGCGGCCCGCGGGTCAGGACGGTCTTGTCCCACAACGCCCGTCCGTCACGTGAAGTGCCTAGACTCCACCTTCCCCGTGTTCATGTTCAAGGAGTGCCGCACCATGGTTCGTGATGACTTTGATCTCCTCGTGCCGTCTCAGGGTCTGAGCCGTCGCGGCTTTGGCCGCACCGCGTTGGGCGCGGGCTTCGCCGCCGCTGTCATGCCCGTGGTGGCGCAGACGGCCATCAAGACCGATACGCAAGGGCTGGTGGCGGGAGAGGTGGACATCCCGGTGGGCAACTTCAAGATGCCCGCGTACCGCGCTGCGCCTGCGGGCAAGACACAGGCGCCGGTGATCTTCGTCATCAGCGAGATCTTTGGTGTGCACGAGTACATCGCCGACGTGGCGCGCCGCTTTGCCAAGGCCGGCTACTTCGCCATCGCGCCGGAACTCTTCGTGCGCCAGGGCGATGCGCAGTCCTACGGCGAGGTGGCCAAGCTGGTGGCCGAGGTCATCTCCAAGGTGCCCGACGCCCAGGTCATGGGTGATTTGGACGCTTGTGCGGCCTGGGCGCGGAGCGAGGGCGCCGACGCCACCAAGCTGGGCGTGACGGGCTTCTGCTGGGGCGGGCGCATCACCTGGCTGTACGCCGCCCACAACCCGGCGGTCAAGGCCGGTGTGGCCTGGTATGGCCGTCTGGTGGGCAATGCCACGCCGCTCACCCCGCGCCATCCGGTGGAATTGGTTGGCGAGTTGAAGGCGCCTGTGCTTGGGCTCTACGGGGGGGCTGACACCGGCATTCCCTTGGACACGGTGGAGCGCATGAAAACGGCGCTGGCTGCCGGCAGCCCCGCCGCCCGGGCCAGCGAGTTCCAGGTCTATGCGGACGCCCCCCACGCCTTCCATGCCGACTATCGCCCGACTTACCGCAAGCCGGCAGCTGAAGACGGCTGGCAGCGCTGCATGGGTTGGATGCGCAAGCAAGGCGTGGCCTGAGGCTGGAACGCCGACCGCCTGACAGGGGGTGTTGACAGGGTCTGTATGCTTTGACGCATGACCCTGCTTTACATCGTCGTAGCCACCCTGGCCGGTGGCATCCTGTCGGTCCTGGTGGCCGCTTCCCTGACCGTCGCCCTGCTGGGGCGCGTGGTGCAGGGTCTGGTCAGTCTGTCAGCCGGGGTGTTGCTGGGCACCTCGCTGCTGCACGTGCTGCCCGAGGCCTTCGAGAGCGGTGTCGCCGACCCGCACGACCTGTTCCTCACCCTCCTGATCGGCCTGTTGTCCTTCTGGCTGCTGGAAAAGGCCGAGCTCTACCGCCATGGCCACCATCACGAGGGTGATGGCCACCACCATCACCACGAGTTCGACGCCCACCAGGCCGGCAAGGGCGGCTTCAGCATCTTGCTGGGTGACAGCATCCACAACTTCTGCGATGGCGTCATCATCGCCGCGGCCTTTCTGGCCGATGTGCAGTTGGGTATCGTCACGGCGCTGGCCGTGGTGGCGCATGAGATACCGCAGGAGGCTGGGGACTACATCGTTCTGCTGAACGCGGGCTTCTCGCGCCGCAAAGCCCTGATGTTCAACGCCCTGTCAGGGCTGGCAGCCGTGCTGGGCGGCGTGGTGGGCTACTTCGTGGTCGGCCCTTGGGAGAGCCTGTTCCCCTACTTGCTGGTTGTCGCTTCCAGCAGTTTCATCTATGTGGCAGTGGCCGACCTGTTGCCACAGCTACAGCAACGCCTGTCGTTGCGGCAGGTGCTGGTGCAGGTGGCCTGGCTGGCCGCAGGCCTGGGCCTGGTGATGGCCGCCACCAGCGCCCTGCACGTTCACTGATCGGCCGACCTGTCCGCCAGGCGGGCAACGGCACAAACCTGCGCCTTCAGCGGATCACCAGCACCGGCACGGTGCTGTGGGTCAACACTTTCTGGGTTTCACTGCCCAGAAGGAGTGCGCCCAGGCCGCGACGGCCGTGGGACGCCATGACGATCAGGTCGCATCCCTTGGCTTTGGCTTGCTCCAGGATGGCTTCCCACGGATGCAGCGCTTCCACGCTGGCACCCGTGGCCTGGACCCCGTGGGCCCGGGCGGCAGCAAGGGCCGCTGCAACGCGTTCGGCGGCCAGGCGCTCCTGGGCGTCGTAGAACTCCTG
>CAISJH010000509.1 GCA_903885585.1 uncultured beta proteobacterium | reverse complement strand
GTTTCGAAAGGCTCCTCCGGCCGGGTCCAGCGCGACATGCGGTCCAAGTCACCCCCCGCGCAGAAGTCGGCCTTGCCCGAGGTCAGCACCAGGCCCTTCACGGCCGGGTCGGCCATGCGCTCGACCGCCTGAGCGATCCCATGCATCAGCGCATCGCCCACCACGTTCATGGGCCGGCCGGGCAGGTCCATCACCGCCAGCAGGACACCGTCCTCACCCAATTGAAGCTTCACAGCGTCTGACATTCTGTTGCCCTCCGTTCACTACGTGAACACCTCCCCGCGGGAGGATTCGCGCCACCTTCGGGCGGCCGTGCGGTGTCGCTCATGCTCACACCCTCTCGATGATGGTGGCAATGCCCATGCCGCCGCCCACGCACAGCGTGGCGGCGCCCGTGCTGAGGTCGCGCCGCTCCAACTCGTCCAGCAGCGTGCCCAGCAGGATGCAGCCCGTGGCACCCAGGGGGTGGCCCATGGCGATGGAGCCCCCGTTCAAGTTCACGCGGTCCATGTCCAGGCCCAGGTCGCGCGCCGTCTTCATCGGCACCACGGCAAAGGCCTCGTTGATCTCCCACAGGTCCACGTCTCGCGCGCTCATGCCGGCCTTCGCCAGCGCCTTGCGGCAGGCCGGGGTAGGCCCAGTGAGCATGATGGTGGGCTCGGAGCCGATGACGGCGGCGGCCCGGATGCGGGCGCGCGGCTTCAACCCGGCCGCCTCGCCGCCGGCCTTGGAGCCCACCAGCATCAGCGCAGCACCGTCGACGATGCCCGAAGAGTTGCCGGCGTGGTGCACGTGGTCGATGCGCTCGGTGGTCGTGTACTTGCGCAAAGCCGTGGCGTCGAAACCCATGGCGCCCATCTGCGCGAACGAGGGCTTCAGCGAGGCCATCGCCTCCGGGCTGGCTTCCGGGCGGATGGTCTCGTCGTGATCCAGCATCATCAAGCCGGCCATGTCGCGCACCGGTACCACGGAGCGGCTGAAGCGCGCTTCAGCGCGGGCCACCGCAGCCCGCTGGTGCGAGCGCAGCGCAAAGGCGTCCACATCGGGGCGGCCCCAGCCCTCCAGCGTGGCAATCAGGTCCGCGCCGATGCCCTGCGGCGCAAAGCCGAGCTTCTGGTTCACGCGCGGGTCCAGCGCCCAGGCGCCGCCGTCGCTGCCCATGGGCCAGCGGCTCATGCTCTCCACCCCGCCGGCCACCACCAGGTCTTCCCAGCCACTCTTGACCTTGGCCGCGGCCAGGTTCACCGACTCCAGCCCGCTGGCGCAGAAGCGGCTTTGCGTGACGCCGGCCACGGTCTGCGCCCAGTCGGCGTCCAACACGGCCGTGCGTGCGATGTCGGCCCCCTGCTCGCCCACGGGGGTGACACAGCCCAGCACCACGTCGTCCACCAGGGCGGTGTCCAGCGCCAGCCGCTGCTGCAGGGCGTGGAACAGCGTGCGCAGCAGCCACACCGGCGTGGCCTGGTGCAGGCGGCCGTCCTTCTTGCCTTTGCCGCGCGGCGTGCGCACGTGGTCGAAGATGTAGGCTTCGCTCATCACAGCACCCGCTGCAGCTTCAAGGCCACCGTCATGTCGCCCGAGACCTTGAACTTGCCGGTCATGAAGCCCATGGTCGGGTCCATCTGACCTGTCATCAGCGCCACCAGGTTGGTGCGGGAGATCTTGATCGTGCAGTCGGCGTCGATGTCGTCGTTCACCACGCGGTTGGGCGAAGAGCGCCCGTCCAGCACGACGACACCGTCATCGCCGCAGTCGAACTTCAAGGTCGCGTTCAATCCGCTGTCCTCGCCCATCTTGTCGCGCATGGTCTGGGTGATGGAGGGCATGTCCATGGTCAGTTCTCCGTCTTGGTCGTTTGGTGTGGGAGTTGAGTGGGCGCAGAGGCAGCGCAGTCTGCCGCGCGGGGCCGGTTTTCCACCGATGGTGAAGCTCGCGGGTCCGCGTTAGTCTGCGCGCTCTGTCTTGTCGCACCAGAGTCTGCCAGTTCCCGTCACCATGCTCGAAAACCCTCAGTCCGCGCCGACCCTTTCCACAGTTCGTGACGGCGCCCTTGCGCCTGCGCAGCCGGCCGGCGCCTATGCCAGCGTCTTCCGCCCCGGCCTGTTTGCGGGCCAGCTCATCTGGGTGACGGGCGGCGGCAGTGGCATCGGCCGCTGCGTGGCCCATGAATTGGCCAGCCTGGGCGCCCACGTGCTGATCAGCGGCCGCAAGACCGAGAAGCTCGAACGGGTCGCTGCCGAGATCAAGGAGGACGGCGGCCGCTGCTCGACCATCGCCTTCGACATCCGTGACGAGGACGCCGTGCGCGACGGCGTGGCGCGGGTGGTGGGTGAGCACGGCCCGATTGCCGGGCTGGTCAACAACGCCGGCGGCCAGTTCCCTGCACCCCTGCTCGCCATCCAGAAAAAGGGCTTTGATGCCGTGGTGGCCAACAACCTCACCGGCGGCTTCCTGATGATGCGTGAGGTGTTCACCCAGTGCATGCAGGAGCGTGGCGGCTCAGTCGTCAACATGACGGCCGACTTCCGCAACGGCATGCCGGGCATGGGCCACTCCGGCGCAGCGCGTGCCGGCATGAGCAACCTCACCATGACAGCCGCCTACGAGTGGGCCCACGCCGGGGTCCGGGTCAACGCCGTGGCGCCGGGGTGGATCGCCTCCAGCGGCATGGACACCTACGGCGGCGCCATGCGCGCTTTCATCCCCAAGCTCAAGCAGCATGTGCCGCTGCGCCGCATGGGCGTGGAGGCCGAGGTGTCGGCGGCCATCGTCTTCCTGCTCTCGCCCGCGGCGGCCTTCATCACCGGAGTGACGCTGCAGATCGACGGCGCAGCGTCGCTGGGCAGCGAGATCTTTCCGCTGGGGGATGAGGCGCGCTCCACCCCGTTCGAAGGGTTCCACCGGGCGGTCACGCCCGATGTGCTGAAGTAAGTCATGCCCACGCTGACCTCCCGCCTGAACCCCGGCTCGGCAGCCTTTCTGGTCAACGCGGCCCGCATGCGCGAGCGGCTGGACCAGGTGCTGGCCCTTCAAGCGCAGGTGGTGGCGGCCTCGGCGGCCCGGCGCGAGACCTTCGAGGCACGCGGTCAGTTGCTGCCACGCGAGCGGGTGGCCCGCCTGCTGGACCGGGGCAGCGACTTCCTCGAGCTCAGCCCGCTGGCCGGGCTGGGCATGCACGACGACGACGGGCGCAAGAGCGTGCTGGGCGGGGGCTCCATCGTCGGCATCGGCACCGTCTGCGGCAAGCGCGTGTTGGTCAACGCCAACGACAGCGCGCTCAAGGGCGGCACCATCGCCCCGATGGGGCTGAAGAAGGCCCTGCGGGCCCAGGAGATCGCGCGAGAGAACAAGCTGCCGCTGATCAGCCTGGTGGAGTCGGGCGGCGCCAACCTGCTGTATCAGGCCGAGATCTTCGTAGAAGGCGGGCGCAGCTTCGCCAACCAGGCCCGCCTTTCGGCCGCCGGCATTCCGCAGATCGCCGTGGTGCACGGCGCCTCCACCGCGGGCGGGGCCTACCTGCCGGGCCTGTCGGACTACGTGGTGCTGGTGCGCGGTCGCTCCAGCATCTACCTGGCCGGGCCGCCCCTGGTCAAGGCCGCCATCGGCGAGGATGCCGACGAGGAGAGCCTGGGCGGCGCCGAGCTCCATGCCGGCGTGACGGGCCTGGGGGAATACCTGGCCGAGAACGACGCCCACGCACTGGAGCTCACCCGCGAGTTGATGGAACGCCTGTCCTGGGACACCGCACCTGCCTCCAACAGCGCGGCCGAACCGTTGTTCGACCGCGAAGAACTGCTGGGCGTCGTGCCCGCAGATGAGCGCGAACCCTATGACGTGCGCGAGGTGCTGGCCCGGCTCGTCGACAGCTCGGCCTTCCTGGAATTCAAGGCGGCGTACGCGGCTGACACAGTGTGCGGCCACGCCAGCCTGATGGGCCACCGAATCGGGATCATCGGCAACAACGGCCCCATCCAGCCGGCCGGGTCCACCAAGGCCGCACAGTTCATCCAGCTTTGCGACCAGAGTGGCACCCCGCTGGTGTTTCTGCAGAACACCACCGGTTACATGGTGGGGCGCGAAGCCGAGCGCAGCGGCGCCATCAAGCACGGCAGCAAGATGATCCAGGCCGTGGCCAATGCCCGCGTGCCCAAATTCACCGTGGTGCTGGGCGGCAGCTTCGGCGCCGGCAATTACGGCATGTGCGGCCGCGGCTTCGACCCGCGCTTCATCTTCGCCTGGCCCAGCGCCCGCACCGCCGTCATGGGTGGCGCCCAGGCGGCCATGGTGATGGACATCGTCAACCGCAACAAGCTGCAGCGCGCCGGTCAGGCCGCTGACGAGGCCGCGCTGCGCGCCATGAGCCAGCAACTCCAGCAGCGCCTGGACGCCGAGTCCACCGCGCTCTTTGGCACGGCGCGGCTGTGGGACGACGGCCTGATCGACCCGCGCGACACGCGGCGCATCCTGGGCCTGTGCCTGGATCTGGCGCGTGAATCGGCCCAGAGAACGCTGCGCCCCAACACCTTCGGCGTGGCCCGGATGTGAGCATCCCGCCGCAACACCCCTGCCCAGAAAACCCGCCCTCATCTGACCCGAGACCGCCATGCAACTGACTGCCGAACACCGCCAGATCGCCGACACCGTCGAGCGCTTCATCGTCAACGAGGTCAACCCGCATGTGCCCGAGTGGGAGGCCGCAGGCGAGTTTCCCAGCCATCAGGTCTTCAAGGGCATGGGCGAGCTGGGCCTGCTGGGCCTGAAGTACCCGGAAGCCTACGGCGGCGCCGGGCTGGACTTCAGCTACTCGGCCGTGATGGCCGAGGCGCTGGCGGTGTGCACCTGCG
>CAISJH010000508.1 GCA_903885585.1 uncultured beta proteobacterium | reverse complement strand
GCCTGGCGCAGCTGGTCCAGCGCTTCACGCACGCCACGGGCCGTCTCCACCTCGCCGGCCTTCAGAGCCCGCACCACCTCGAAGCCCACCACGGGGGCGCCATTGAGCAAGGCCACACTGCGCGGCTCGGCCACGGTGTCGGCCACGGTGGCCACCTGGTCCAGGCGGATACGGCGACCATCGGCCAGCGGCACGTCTAATCGGGCCAGCTCCTGGGCCGTCTGCACCGTGGCCACGGTACGCACCGACTGTTCAGACCCGCCCAGGTCGGAGCGGCCGCCCGAAGCGTCCTGCTGCACCTCGCGCAGGCGGCGCGAGACATCGGCCGCAGTGACGTTCAAGGCCAGCAAGCGCGCCGGGTCCAGTTCAACCCGCACCTCCCGGGTGACACCGCCCACACGCTGCACGCTGCCCACGCCGCGCACGCTCAGCAGGGTCTTGGCCACCGTCTGGTCGACAAACCAGCTCAACGCCTCGTCGTCCATGCGCTTGGAGGCCACGGTGTAGGTCAGGATGGGCACCCCAGCCAGGTTCATCTTGCTGATGACCGGGTCGCGCAGGGCGCCGGGCAGGTCAGAGCGCACGCGGGCGACGGCATCGCGCACATCGTCCACGGCTTCCTGGGTGGGTTTCTCCAGCCGGAACTCCACCGTCACCGTGGCCACGCCATCCTGCACCTTGGTGTAGATGTGCTTGACCCCCTGCAGGGTCGCCACCGAGTTCTCGATCTTGCGGGCGACCTCGGTCTCCAGCTGCGCGGGCGCAGCCCCGGGCAGCGCGGCACTGACCGTCACCGTGGGCAGGTCGATGTCGGGGAAGTTCTGCACCTTCATCGCGCGGAACCCCAGCAAGCCCGCCAGGGTGAGCATGATGAAGAACAACACCGACGGGATCGGGTTCTTGATGCACCAGGCCGAGACGTTCATCGCGAGGCCCCGGCACGCGCCGGCGCAGCGGCGGCAGGCAGCGCCTGGGCAGCCGACGGGGCGCGGTCCACCACGCGCACGGTGTCGCCGTCAGACAGGAACCCGGCACCCGAGGCCACCAACCGCGCGTCCGCGGGCAGACCGGCGGTCACCTCCACGCGCTCACCGTCGCGCCGGCCCGTGACCACCTTGACCTGACGAACCTTCAGGTCAGACGCCACGGTGAATACCCAGCTGAAGCCGTCGCGCAACACCACCGCCGACTGCGGCAGCATCAGGCCCTCGGCCTGTCCCGCCTCGAACTCACCGCGGGCAAACTGTCCGGCCTTCAACCCGGACGCACCCACGCCCGCAGCCAGCTCCACATAGACCAGCCCGTTGCGAGTGGCCGGGTCCACGGTGGGTGCCACCATCCGGACCCGCCCGGTCACAGCGTCAGCCCCCACTGGGCTCAGACGCACCCGCTGGCCCGGGCGCACACGGCTCAGGTCCACCGCAGGCACCTCGGCGCGCCACTCCAGCCGGCCCTGGCGGATCAGACGGAAGAGTTCCTGCCCAGGCGCAGCCACACCGCCCACGGTGGCGCCGCGCGAAGAGATGACGCCGTCGTCCGGTGCCAGCACCTGGCCCTGAGCCAGGCGCAGCTCCTGTGCGTTCACGGCGGCGCGCTGGGCCTCCAGCCGGGCCTTCAGGGTGCGCTCCACAGTCAATGCCTGCGTGAACTGCTGCGCACTGATCATGCCGCTGGGCTGCAATTCGCGGGCCCGCTGGGCGTTAGCTGCCGCCTCGGCGAGCGAGGCCTCCACCTCCAAGACTACCGCGCGCTGCTGGGCGAGGTCAGCCTCCGCCACGCGGGTGTCAAACCGGGCCAGCACCTGCCCCTTGCGCACCCGGTCACCCACCTCGGCCAGCACGTCGGCCAGGCGCCATCCGGCGCCCTCGGCCCCGACGCTGGCCTCCTGCCAGGCCTGCACCGTGCCGGTGGCCGCGAAAGTCGAGGCCAGCATGGAGCGCTGAGCCGTGGTGACGGTAACGGTCAGGGCCGGACGCGCCGCGGCAGCCGCCCCACCCTTGTCTGCGCCGGCCGGCGTGGAGGCCGCAGCCGGCAGGGCACAACAGATGGCAGCGCAGAGCGCAACGCCGTAGGCGGAGAAGAGTTCAGCGCCGTGGGCGGCGGGGGCCCACCGGCGAGCTCGGTCAAGCGAGGTCATGTGCAAGTGCAGTCCTGACGAAAGAAACGAGAGTGGATCCAGTGAACATCTCCGACCGACAGCGGTGCTGACAACGCCAAAGGCGCGCGCCAAGCGCCTCGCAGGCTACTTGTCGGATGCCGGCTCGCCGTGGCCCTGCAGCGACTCCAGCAAGCGCTGCGAGGCCTTGAGGCCGGACACGGCCTCTTCCCAAGCGGCGTTGAAAGCGCGATCGGCATCGGCAGGGTCCAGAGACGCCGCCACCGCAGACGGCCGATAACCCGCCAAACGGTCCAGCGCCTGCGTGACGCTGGCCTGGAAGCGCGAGGCCGCCTGAAGGTAACGCAGATCATTTGGCCCGATGGGCTGCGGGGCCACGTGAGAGATCTCTACAAGCCGCTCCAGGGCTCGGGGCGCGGGCTCGGTCAGGAAACCGGCAGCAAACTGGTGCAACACGCGGCGGATCTCCTCGGCCGCCAGGATCAAGCGATCTGCGGCCTCACTGGGCGTCAGAGCTGGTGGCAGGCTGGGCGTGGGGCCGCTCGTCCGCCAGGCCTCAGCAGTCAAGGGGCCGGCAGGTGCAACCATCGTCCGTAAGGCATGCGCCATCGCATCGGCCAGGGCGACCAGCGCCACGTGCCCGACCTGGGCGGCGCCCCGAGCCAGCGAATCGGCCTGCAACAAGGCCTCTCCAGGTACGGGGTCGGCAGGCTCCAACGCCCACTCGGCCAGCACCATCGCCAAGCGCCGCGATGCCTCGTCAGCGTCGTTGAGAAAAGCGTTGAAAGCCGGGATCTCAAGCCGAAGGGGGCCGATGACCTTCACCTCATCGTCGGGCACGGACGCCACGTCGGCATTGGCCGCCATGGCCCATGACGAGAAGTCCAGGTCGGCGGCCGAAGGCAAGCCGGGCACGGCGTCAGCCAGCGAACGCTGGGCCGCGGATGGGGCGGGTTCCGGCGCCACGGACACGGGCGGTACGGTCTCAGGAACTGCCACCTCGAGTGCTTCAGGTGCCTCCGGCGCTTCAGAGGCCTCAGGTGCTTCAGGCGCTGCGTACGCTTCAGAAGCCTCGGGACCCTGCGGCGCAGGCTCAGCGGGCAGGTCGGCCTGCTGCGCATCAGCAGGGCCGTAGGCAGCCCAAAAGCGCGCCAGACGTGGGCCCGCAGGCGAGCCGTCGCCCGCGCCCGCGGCCGCGGGCGCGGCCAGCGCACGGTGGCAGAAGAACAGCAGCTCATGCGCCAGCATCCGCATCGGCTCAGACAGCTGACCTGAACCGGGAGCGGGCGCTGGTGGCTCCAGCGTCGACCGGTCTTGCGCCAGAGCACCGGGTGACGTCGGGCGGGTCATGGCCAGCAAGCGCGGCCCCAGGCGTTTGAGATACACGTCCGGCGACAGGCGCCCTTCGGCCTGGGCCTCGTAGACGGCACTGGCCAGCTTCCAGACACTGGCTTGAGGCGGGGAGGCTCCCTCGCCCAGACCAGCGCACAGCTCGCTCATGCGCTGGAAGTCCTCGGCTCGGGGCTGTCGCATCAGGGCCAGCAGAGCAGCTTCCAGCGCTTCCCGTGCCCCGGCATCCACAGCACGGGGCGGAGTGAACGGGTCGGCGGGGAGTTCGCGCCAGTCCGGGCGGCCGGGCCACAGGTCAGCGGGGTGCACCCGATCAGCGCCGGCCAGGTGCTGCACCGCGCGGTGCAGCGGAAACAACTCCACCGCCTGAGCCACGGCGTCGGCCAGCGGATGTTCAGCGTGCTGCAGCACGGCCGCGAGCGCACGCTCAATGGCCTCCAGCGCGTCGTGGCCTTGCAGCGCTGGCACCGCCAGCAGCCGCTCGCAGGCCGCAGCACAACCATCGAGCACCCGGCCCAGCGAAGCCTGCCCACAGGCTTTCAGACCCTGCGCACCTTGCTGAACCTCCAGAATCCAGGAAGTAAGTGCCTGCTCCGACGATGACGGATCGGCACCGCCGGCAGCGCGCAAGCGCCTCAACCCATCCAGCGCCGAAGACAGGCGCTGGAGCACCGCGGCCAAGGACTCGGGGGTTTCGGGCGCTTCAGAGGTCATGGGTGTCATGACACACGCCCCTCAGACTGGGCCAACCTTGCAGGCCGCGCAGGTCGTGTAGACCGTGCGATGGTGCAAGAGGACCGCGACCGCTGCGCCATCGGGCAGCGGCGGCAGCCCTCAGATCTGCACCATCTCGAAGTCTTCCTTGCGGGCGCCGCACTCGGGGCAGGTCCAGTTCATGGGCACGTCGGCCCACGCGGTGCCGGGGGCGATGCCGTGTTCCGG
>CAISJH010000507.1 GCA_903885585.1 uncultured beta proteobacterium | reverse complement strand
GAGGCCGCCGCCCCACCTTCTTGTGCAGCACCTTCCGGCGCCGACTTGCGCATCACGCGGTCCTTGTCGTCGCCGTAGTCGGTGCTGCGCAGCCACAGTGCGCCGTCCTTCTCGTAGGTCTTGCCGGCGTCCACCAGGCGCTGCACCGTCTGCGTCACCCGGCCCGTGGCGTACAGGCTGGACTCGAGGTAGTAGTGGTCAAAGCGCACGCCGAAGGCGCGCAGGTCCAGGTCCTGCTCGTGCCGCAGGTAGGCCACCGCGAACTCGCGGATGCCGTCCAGGTCTTGCGGGTCGCCGGAGGCGGTGGTCGCGCGGTCGTCGGCCTTGACCGTCTTGCGCGCAGCGAAGTCGGCGGCGATGTCGGCGATGTACTCGCCGTTGTAGGCGTCTTCCGGCCAGGCGGGGTCTCCCGGCTGGTGGCCCAGCAGCCGCGCCTGCGTGGAGCGTGCCAGCGTGGCAATCTGTACCCCGGCGTCGTTGTAATAGAACTCTCGGTGCACCTGCCAGCCTTGGCTGTGCATCAGGTTGCACATCGAGTCGCCCAGCGCCGCCTGCCTGCCGTGGCCCACGTGCAGCGGGCCGGTCGGGTTGGCCGAGACGAACTCCACCATCACCTGCCGGCCGTTGGGCGGCTGCGAGCCGAAGGCATCGCCGGCCTGCAGCACCTCGCGCACCACCGACTGCTTGGCTGCGGCCGACAAGCGCAGGTTGATGAAGCCCGGGCCGGCGATCTCGAAAGCCTGCACCCAGTGGTCCACCTCGGGCTGGCGGCGCAGGGCCTCGACCAGCGCCTGGGCCACTTCACGGGGGTTCTTCTTCAACGGTCGCGCCAGGGGCATGGCGCAGGTGATGGCCAGATCGCCGTGCGAGGCCTGGCGTGGGGATTCGAACGCGGGTTCGAGCGGGGAGTCTGGGGCTACTTCGGCGAGCGCCGAGCGCAACGCCACGAGCAGCGCCTTGCGGGCCTGTTCCATGAGGGCGATTCTAGAGGTGGGGGTGTTCTCGCGATGGACTTGGCGCACGTAGACTCGGCATGTTCAGGGCCGAGGGCCCTGTGCCAAGGAGCTGAGGACCCCATGAACGCACGCGACCCTTCCATGCCCATCCCCGGTGACGACGATGGCGCCAGCCTGCAGGCCATCGCCGCCTACGCCGACCGCGCCTGGGAAGACCGGATCCTGCCGGCGCTGACCGACTACATCGCCATCCCCTCCAAGAGCCCCATGTTCGACCCCGACTGGGCGAAGAACGGCTTCGTCGAGCGCGTGGTGCGCGACACCGCGGCCTGGATCGAGCGCCAGCAGGTGGCGGGCCTGAAGCTGGAGGTGGTGCGCATCGAAGGCCGCACGCCGGTCATCTTTTTCGAGGTGCCCTCCACCAAGCCCGGCTCCACCGACACCGTGCTGATGTACGGCCACCTGGACAAGCAGCCCGAATTCAACGGCTGGCGCAAGGACCTGGGCCCCTGGACGCCCAAGATCGAGGACGGCAAGCTCTACGGCCGTGGCGGCGCCGACGACGGCTACGCCGCCTACGCCGCCATCACCGCCCTCATGGCGCTGGACGCCCAAGGCATCCCGCGCCCACGCTGCGTGGGCCTGATCGAGACCTGCGAGGAAAGCGGCTCCTTCGACCTGCCGGTGTATCTGGAGGCGCTGAAACCCCGCCTGGGCCAGGTGGGCCTGGTCGTGTGTCTGGACTCCGGCGCCGGCAACTACGACCAGCTGTGGCTGACCACCAGCCTGCGCGGCATGGTCAGCGGCGTGCTCAAGGTCGAGATCCTGACCGAGGGTGTGCACTCGGGTGACTCCAGCGGCGTGGTGCCCTCGAGCTTTCGGATCCTGCGCCATGTGCTGGATCGGCTGGAAGACAGCGCCAGTGGCCACCTGTTGCCCGAGGTCTTTCACTGCGAGGTGCCCGCGTCGCGCCTGGAGCAGGCCCGTGCCACGGCGGCCATCCTCGGTGACGAGGTCTGGAAGCGCTTCCCCTGGGCCTGCGGCGCCGACGGGGCCGTGACCCTGCCCACCACCACCGACCCGGTGGAGGCCCTGCTCAACCGCACCTGGCGGCCCACGCTGAGCGTGACGGGCGCAGACGGCTTCCCGGAGATGCGCAACGCGGGCAACGTGTTGCGCCCTTACACCGCCTTCAAGCTGAGCCTGCGCACCCCACCCCTGGTGGACGCGCATCTGGCCAGCGAGCAGCTCAAGGCCTTGCTCGAAGACAACGCACCGTACAACGCCAAGGTGACCTTCCACGCCGACGGTCGTGCCGGGGCGTTGGGCGCCACGGGCTGGAATGCGCCGGAACTCGCCCCCTGGCTGGAAAGCGCGCTGAACGCCGCCTCCCGCACCCACTACGGTGCGCCCGTGGGCTACATCGGGCAGGGGGGCACCATTCCCCTCATGAACATGCTGCAGCAGGGCTTCCCGAACGCGCAGATGATGGTGTGCGGCGTGCTGGGGCCCAAGAGCAATGCCCACGGCCCAAATGAGTTCCTGCACATTGGCTACGGCAAGAAGCTCACTGCCTCGGTAGCGCAGGTGATTGCGGCCTGTCCCTGAGGCTTCACGGCCTACAGTCTCCTGAAGGGGGCGGCTGCGGGGGTGCCTAGAAGGTGAACCCTGAGGCGACTTGCCGGCCCGACAAGGGCTCCAGCAGCCTCAGCAGCGGCGCAAGCTTCCGGTAGCGCAGCGCCACCTTCGTGGCATAGGCGAAGAAGCGCGGCAGGTCCTCCACGTAGGCGGGCTTGCCGTCGCGGTGCTTGAGGCGGCAGAAGATGCCCAGCACCTTGAGGTGGCGCTGCAGGCCCATCCACTCCAGCTGGCGCCAGAATTCGCCGAAGTCCTCCGCCACCGGCAGGCCCGCCTTGCGAGCGGTGTCCCAGCCGCGTACGGCCCAGTCGATTTCCTGCTCCTCTTCCCAGGAGAGGAAGGCGTCGCGCAGCAGAGAGGCGAAGTCGTAGGTGATGGGCCCGGCCAGCGCGTCCTGGAAGTCCAGGATGCCCGGACCCGGTTCGGCCACCATCAGGTTGCGCGGCATCCAGTCACGGTGCACGGCCACCACGGGCTGCGCCAGCGCACTGTCGATCAGCAGCCGGCACACGCGCTCCCATTGCTTGTGTTCCTGGCTGGTCCAGGTGATGCCGAACTCCTGCTGCACACACCACTGCGGGAACAACTCCAACTCGCGCCGCAGCACGGCCTCGTCGTAAGGTGCGAGTTCAGCCGCCGGCACGCCACACTGAAAGCGCACCAGGGCGTCGAGCGCTGATCGCATCAAGGTATCAGCCAGGCTGCCAGGCCCGGTGGCCGGTTGCGACTGCAGCACCTTCAG
>CAISJH010000506.1 GCA_903885585.1 uncultured beta proteobacterium | reverse complement strand
GCTTGTGGCGCTGGGAGGCCCGACGCCTGGGGTTGGGCCCCATTCAGGCATAAGGGCTTGTGAGGCCCCTGCGCACACACGCTCGCGCGCTCCAAAGTGTGCCTGTCGTCAGCCGCCGCGCACGCGTGATCGGAACAGTTCGCGCAGGTTCACTTCTCGCGGCCCTGGGGCCAGCCGGATGGCATCACCGGCCTGCACCGTGCCAGGCTCGATGACGGCCAGATACGCGCCGCTGTAGCCGCTCTGCCCCATCAGCTTGCCCGCCTGCGCAAAGCCCATGGCCGCGCCAAACTTGAAGCAGGGCATGCGGGGTTCGCTCACGGCCAGCACGCACCCGGGCAGCACCAGGCGGTCGCCTATCCACAGCAGCGCCTCGTCCAGGCCCTCCACCGTGAGGTTCTCGCCCATGGAGCCCGGGGGCAGGGGCTCGTCCCACAGAGACACCTTCGCCTGGGCGCGTACGGTCTGCCAGAAGGCGTAGTGCCCGCTGCCGTAGGCGTACACCGCCTTGGACAGGCCGCCGTGCACGCTCAGGTCGGCCTGTTCGTCACCCGCCAGACCCAGCGTACCCACAGCCACCGGCCCGGACTGAGCACGCTTGGCCATGGCTGTCATCACCCGACGGCCGTTGATCTGTGTGGCCACCGCTCGCCCGGCGTTCACGCTGAGGACTTTCATGACGCGACGCTCGCCCATCGGCTTTCGAGCGCCTCCGACGCTTGCTTCATAACCGTATGCGCTTCTTGCATAGTTTGGTTGATCCTTCTGGTTACGGTGTGATTACATTGGTCCGACAATGCGAGCCCCGCAGCAACGGGCCGGTTCAAGAGCAGGACAGGCGGTCTCGGGCGAGTTTCCAGGTGTGCGCAGAAGGCATCAGGAAATTGGCCCGAAACCGAATTTCCAACCTCCTGAAGTCTCTCCCATGAACCATCCGCTGATGCCGGGCATGCGCCTGACCGCTCCCTCCCATGTGAAACACGCCCGGCTCATTGCCTGGGTGGCCGAGATCGCCGCGCTGACGCAGGCGGCCGACGTCGTCTGGTGCGACGGCAGCCAGGAAGAGTACGAGCGCCTGTGCGACCAACTGGTGGCCGCCGGCACCATGCGCCGGCTGAACCCGGCCAAGCGCCCCAACAGCTTCCTCGCCTGGAGCGACCCCAGCGACGTGGCGCGTGTGGAAGACCGCACCTACATCTGCAGTCAGCGCCAGGAAGACGCCGGCCCCACCAACAACTGGATGGATCCGCGCCAGATGCGCGACTTGCTGCAGACGGGCGACCAGGCCTTGTTCAAGGGCGCGATGCAGGGCCGCACCCTGTACGTGGTGCCGTTCTCGATGGGGCCGCTGGGCTCGCACATCTCGCACATCGGCGTGGAGCTGACCGACAGCCCGTACGTGGTCATCAGCATGCGCACCATGACGCGCATGGGCCGTGCGGTGTATGACCTGCTGGGCGAGGACGGCGCCTTCGTGCCCTGCGTCCACACCGTGGGCGCGCCGCTGCAGCCTGGCCAGCAAGACGTAGCTTGGCCCTGCAACAAGACCAAGTACATCGTCCACTACCCCGAGACGCGCGAGATCTGGAGCTACGGCTCGGGCTACGGCGGCAACGCGCTGCTGGGCAAGAAATGCTTTGCGCTGCGCATCGCCTCCACCATGGGGCGCGAGCAGGGCTGGCTGGCCGAGCACATGCTGGTGCTGGGTGTGACCTCGCCCGCCGGCAAGAAGGTCCACGTGGCCGCCGCCTTCCCTAGCGCCTGCGGCAAGACCAACTTCGCCATGCTGGTGCCCCCGGCCGGTTTTGAGGGCTGGAAGGTCACGACCATCGGCGACGACATCGCCTGGATCAAGCCGGGCGCGGATGGCCGCCTGCACGCCATCAACCCCGAAGCCGGCTACTTCGGCGTGGCCCCCGGCACCAACGACAAGACCAACCCCAACTGCATGGCCTCGCTGCAGCGTGACGTGGTCTTCACCAACGTCGCGCTCACCGACGATGGGGACGTGTGGTGGGAAGGCATGACCGACGAGCTGCCTGCGCACCTGACCGACTGGCAGGGCCGCGACTGGACACCCGAGATCGCCCGCGCCCACGGCGAAAACGGCAAGCTGCGGCCGGCCGCTCACCCCAACGCCAGCTTCACCGTGGCCTCCACGTACAACCCGGTGCTCGACCCCGAGTGGGACTCCACCACGGGCGTGGCCATCGACGCCTTCATCTTTGGCGGCCGTCGCTCCACCACCGTGCCGCTGGTGACCGAGGCGCGTGACTGGATCGAGGGCGTCTACATGGCCGCCACCATGGGCAGCGAGACCACGGCCGCCGCCGCCGGCGCGCAGGGCGTCGTGCGGCGCGACCCCTTCGCCATGCTGCCCTTCTGTGGCTACAACATGGCCGAGCATTTCGGCCACTGGCTGCATCTAGGCGACAAGCTCAATGGCCATGGCGCGCCGCTGCCCAAGATCTTCTGCGTCAACTGGTTCCGCAAGGGCGCGGACGGCAAGTTCGTCTGGCCGGGCTACGGCGAGAACATGCGCGTGCTGGCCTGGATGCTGGGCCGCATCGACGGCACGGCCGGCGGTGTGGAGCACGCCATTGGCACCAGCCCCCGCTACGAGGACCTGCATTGGGACGGCCTGGCCTTCACGCGCGAGCAGTTCGACAGCGTGATCGGCATCGAGCCCGCGGCCTGGCAGCAGGAGCTCGTGCTGCACCAAGAGCTCTTCACGCAGCTGGCCCACGGCCTGCCGGCCGAGTTGCCGGCCACCAAGGCCCGCATTGAGCAGCGCCTGGCGGCGTGAGCCAACCGGCGAAGAGAGGGCGCCGTCAGGTGCCCTCGCCAAACCGGGCATGATGCCGGAGTGAAGCTCCAGATCCTGTCCGATCTCCACCTGGAGAGCGAGACCTTCGACCCCGAACCCGCAGCCGGCGCTGAACTGCTGGTGCTGGCCGGCGACATCGACACCCGCTGGACAGCCCTGGAGCGCTTCCGGGGCTGGCCGGTGCCGGTGCTGATGGTGGCGGGCAACCATGAGTTCGATGGCCGCGATCTGGGCCATGCCAGGGGGCCGCTGCGCGAGGCCTGCGAGGCCAGCGGCATCCAGCTGCTTCAGCGACAGGAGACGGTGCTGACCAGCCCGGCGGGGCGCCGCGTACGCTTCCTGGGCGCCACGCGCTGGAGCGACTTTGACCTCTTCGGCGAGAAGGGCCGGCCCAAGGCCGAGCGGGCAGCCGGCTACTACCTGAAGAAGATGGGCTCCACCCTGGGCGGCCGTCCCCTGGACACGGCGGCCCTGCGCGCCGAGGGTCAGGCCTGCCGCGTCTGGCTGGAGCAGGCCTTGGCGCTGCGAGCCGCGCAGCCCGTCCAGGCCACCGTGGTCATCACCCACTTTGCGCCCAGCCTTCGCAGTGCCGACCCGCGCTACGGCCGTCAGCCTGGCACGGCGAGCTTCTGCAACGCCGATGACGACCTGATCCCGCGGGCCGACCTGTGGATACACGGTCATCTGCACTGCCGGCACGACTACCTCGTCGACCGCCCAGGCCGCGCGCCCACCCGGGTGGTGTGCCAGGCCCGGGGTCTGGCCAAGAAGGGCGAGACGCTCGGTTTCGATCCGAGCCGGCTGTTCGAGGTGTAGCCCAGCCCGTCGCGGGCTTGACCTTCGACAAGGAACGCGCGGCGCTGCGCGGGAATACTCTCAGGTGCGCCGCTGGTGCAGTCGCGCCTGTTGGGCTGCCGATGCAGACGTTTCGCCCCCTATCTGGAGAAGACCTCAATGAAGATTCTTGTCGCCGTGGACGGCAGTACTTACACCAAGCGCATGCTCGGATACCTGGCGGCCCATGACGAGTGGCTGGGCGGTACGCATCAGTACACCGTGCTTCACTCGGTGCCCGCCGTGCCCCCCCGCGCGGCTGCCGTGATCGACAAGGAGACCCTCAAGGCCTACTACACCGAAGAGGGCGAGAAGGTGCTCAAGCCCATCCGCACCTTCTTCAGCAAGAAGCGCGACTTGAAGGTGGACTTCTCGGCGAAGTCAGGCCCTGCCGCCGACAACATCGTCGCCGCGGCCACCAAGGGTGACTTCGACATGGTCATCATGGGCTCGCATGGGCACAGCACCCTGGGCAACTTGGTGATGGGCTCGGTGGCCACCAAGGTCCTGGCCCACTGCAAGACGCCCGTGCTGCTGGTGCGCTGAAGTGGCGGTTCGGCCGGGCGCGACGGGCGTTGCCGCCCCTGGCCCATGAATGTCAGCTTCGGGCTTGCTTCAGCTCGGGCGGGTGGCGATGCCGCTGAAGCAGGTGGACAGCACCCAGTCCACCACCTGATCGTCGCTGTGGCGGCCGGATGACTTCAAGACCCCCGGCACTGGGTCACAGGCCCGTGCAAAGAGGGTGTAGAGCACCAGCTCGGGCGGGAGTGAGCGGTCCAGGTCGCCATCGCCCTGCGCCTGGACGATCCACTCTCCCAGGCGGTCGCTGACCTGCATCAGCAACTCCAGGTAGGGCTTGTGGCCCAGCAATTCAGAGCGCAGGCTGGAGTTCTGGGATGGCAAGATGGGCATCTCGCCGGCCAGTTGCACGCGCAGGGCCCAGCGGGTCACCTCGCGCAGGCGTTCAACAGCGCTGACGCCCCGCGCCACCTGCTGGTCCAGCACCTCCATGGTGCGGTCCAACACGCGCACCATCGCAGCTGCAGCCAGCGCCTCCTTGGAGGCGAAGTGCTTGTAGAGACTGGCCTTGGCGATGCCGACATCGGCCGCCACCTCGTCCACCGTCATCTGCTCAAAGCCCTTTTCGGCGAGCAGGCGGTTGACGGAGGAGACGATCGCGTCCTCGCGAACCTTCAGAACTTGATCGCGAAAGGAACCTCGTGCCATGCGCCGATTCTAGGGCGCGGGCAAAGGCGCGTGACTGGAGGGTCTTGGTTTGAACTGTTCAGTCTGTGACGGGCTGCCTGGACCCGTTGGAATCCGTCGGCCCATCGGGCCGATCCGGCTGTTCAGCCTTGAATCAGGAGCCTCAAAGCCCTCAAAGCCCGGGGGCGGGGCGTTGGGAGGCCAGCTGCGACCACCAAGCCGGAGCCTCGGCGCCAGAGGTATCCGGACCGGGTGCGGCGCCGGGATGGGCCTCGATGGACAGGTCCAAGGCGAAGGCCGTGCCGTAGTCCGCAAAGTCCAGCACGTCGCGGGTGGGGGCCCCGCGCAGACGCTCCATCAGGCGCGAGGCTATGGTTGAAGGCTTCATCGTGGACTCCCTGGCAGCTCAAGCTGTGTCTGCATTCTGGGTATCTTGACCCGCCGTCGATGACGGGAATTTGACGATCCCGGTGTGGCAGATCACACGATGGCCGCCGATGTCGCGCTCACGCAACGCGCCGGCCGCCGGGCCCCCTGGAGCCACCGCCCCCCTTGCGGTCCGTTCTCTGCGGCCCGGGCCGTGCGCGGTGGCCGCCGGGGCGCCCAGGCAGGGCCCGTGGCCGAGACACGTCGGCCAGCAGCAAGACGCTGCGCACCAGGTCTTCCACCGCCTCGGCCAGGGTGGCCGGGGGTTCCAGGGTCTCGATCAGCGCCAGCAGTTCGTTGGCATCTTCCAGGTCGTCCGGGTCAAAGGCGGCGTACAGCACGGCCAGGGGCTCCAGCAGACCGGGATGATCCAGCGCCATCAGACCGTCGAAGTGGTCCATCGCGGCTGCAAAGCCTGCCACCCAGGGCAGGGTG
>CAISJH010000505.1 GCA_903885585.1 uncultured beta proteobacterium | reverse complement strand
GGTTACGGACCTCGCCGGGCGTCAGGCCGCTGCCTAGTTGAAGCGCCACAGAGGTGCGGTTGCGTGCCTGGACCCAGGTCTGGCGGACTGGGACAGTGGTGGCCTCGGTCTCAGTGCCGGGGGTGTTGGCGCTGTTAGGGCAGGCGGGCATATGAGTCTTCAGCCAGCAGATAAGTGCTTCGGCCTGATCGAACTCTAGGTATACCGGCAGGCTGTCGAACGGGGGTGTATTGGCGAAGCGCCATTCCTCCTTGGTGCTTAGGAGTTGTTGGGCGCAGGTGTTGGGCGTGAGCTGATGCGAGACGGCGTGGTGTTGAAGCACGTGGTCTATGAGCGTGAGCAGCCTCCAGGCGTAACGCGGCGAGAAGCTGGCGTCGGCAGTGCGGCTGGAGCGGCGGCGCTTGAGCAAGCCGGCGCGGTGCTCGATGTACCTGTGCAGGTCGCTGGGGCGCAGTTGCTGTAGCTCCAGTTGCTGGCTCACACACCAGGCGCTGAAGGCCCCCCAGATGTTGGTGTAAATGCCGCGACTGGTTGCGCGGCGCACTGTCCTGTCAGCGTCTTGCCTTTCAAGCCAGCAAGCAAAGGCGGTTTTGAACAATACGTGCGATGACGTCGTGCTTGGCATGTCTGGAGGGACAGTTTCAAACAGGTCTCGCATAGCAGGCGCGTGTGGGATCCAGCTTCGTGGCACGCGATTTATCTGATGGGCTTTCTGTGCATTTTCCATTCATCAACCTTTAAGGCCATCGGCTCTTGAAAAGAAGGCTTGAAAATATATCCTTATTTTAGACGCACAAGATCTATATGGAAAGCCTCATGGAATCAATGGTGATTTATGTAGCAAGCTTGATTCGCCCAGTGCGTGAATTATCTGAGTGATAGGCGAACTAACCGCCAGCCGCTCCGATCTTTAACGCGACGATTGAGCTATGTCCGTGCACTTCTGCCGCAGAGGTACACGTGTGATGACGCCTTCCTTGGCCGGTAATCGTTGGCCTAGATTTCAACTGCCCTGAACATCAGCACCCAATTCGCGACGCGTCAGATGGTCTGAAGAGGGGTAAAGAGATGAAGTAAGACGAATTACGCTTTATGTAAGCAAATTTTTTTGCATGGTTAGAAATGTGAATGCAAGACTTCGTCGGTTGCCTGTCAGGATGAATGCTTGGGCGGTTAGTTCGGTGTCTGGGTGAGTTCTGTCTGTTAACCCGCAGGCGGGGTAGTAGAGGAAAAGGTTTACGGCGAATCACTTCCCAAATGCCAAGCAATGCAGATATGAATGACAGTTCACAATTGACACGTACGCATATGGTCAATGGCAACCGTATAGAATATCAAGGTTGCACAATAGCAACATCGTTCCTTACCATCCATAAGAGGCTACCGACATGGCAACAATCAAAGAACTACAGGCCCAGCTCGCAGAACTGCAACGTCAGATTGCTGAGACGACCCAGCGCGAATAAGCAGACGCTATTGCCCAGATCAAGAAGATCATGGAGGAGCAGGGGCTCACGATGGCTGATATCGAGGGTGGTGGCGGAAAGCGCGGTCGCCCGGCGGGTGGTGGTGGCGCCAAGGGCTCAAAGGTGGCGCCCAAGTATCGGGATCCGGTCAGCGGGAAAGAGTGGACCGGACGTGGCGTTGCACCGAACTGGATCAAGGACAAGAATCGGGATGATTTCCTTATCAAGTCCTGAGGTTCGGTTTTTCCTGTGCAGGCCGATCTAGAACGTGAACCTTGCCTTGTTAGGACTGGAGAGTGAGTCGAGGTTGTCTGTATTCCAACGGTCTGTCGAATGTGTAACGGCTGAGACTTGGCGTCAAAGGTGGGCCTTTACTGGGAGTCACCAGGGAAGTTGCACGCTGCAACCTGCTGTTGTACGTAGCCCGGAGGGGGTGTTGAACGGTTCAACACCCCTGAAGGTCATGCTGCGCATTTCAACGATCGTGGACGCCTGTTTCAGGCTGATCGCGGACGGCGTTTCAGCGCCATCGTGGACGCGCGGAGGTTGCGCGCAAGCGGATGGTTCAATGTATCTCAGTCGTCCACGATCAGTTTGAAGTGCCGTGCGGACGGGCGGTTGCGGACGTAGCCGTAGGGCGAGTCTTGGGGTTCTGGATTGTTCTTATGAGGCCCCTGCCAGGCCGCCGGAGGCCCCCCCGATCACGCATGTATTCATGCTTGATCCCCTGGCGCTGCGGCGCCGTGCGCTGGCGTGGCCTGATCGCGTAGGGACCGCCCCTTGAGTTCGATCTTGTGGCTGCTGTGCACGACGCGGTCCAGGATGGCATCGGCCAGCGTCGGATCGTCCAGGTAGGTGTGCCAGGCCTTGACCGGCAACTGGCTCGTGATCAAGGTCGATCGCGTGCCCACCCGGTCGTCCAGCACTTCCAGCAGGTCGTTGCGCTCGGCCGCCCCAATGGGCGAGATGGCGAAGTCGTCCAGTACCAGCAGGTCCAGCTTGGCCAGTTGTGCCAGACGCCTGGCGAAGCTGCCGTCGCCATGGGCCACCTGCAACTCGTCGAACAGGCGCGCTGCCCGTGTGTACAGCACCGAGAAGCCTGAGCGCGCCGCCTGATGCGCCAG
>CAISJH010000504.1 GCA_903885585.1 uncultured beta proteobacterium | reverse complement strand
GGGGCCAAGGCGCTGATCCTGGGACCTGAGCCGCTGATCGGCGCGCAGCGCGTGGCCTTGCGCCTGGCCGACCGGCGTCTGACCCTGGTCACCGACGGCCTGGGACCCTTCCTGCCCGATCACAGTGACCTTCAAGGTCCGGCCGCGGCTGCGCCGGGCCCACGGCCATGAGGCCCTTGAAGCCGGGCACCGGGCGAACCCCGACAGCAAGCACTTCGACCATGACCCGGCGCACTGCAGGCTTCACCCTGGTGGAAGTGCTGGTGGCCCTGGCCATCGTGGCCGTGGCGCTGGCCGCCGGGGTGCGCGCGGCCGCCGGCGTGGTGGACGGCGCGCAGCGCCTGGCGGACGTGACCGCGGCACAGTGGTGTGCCGACAACCAGCTCACGGCCCTCAAGCTCAGCCGCCAGTTGCCCGGCCTGGGCGACGCCGACTTCGCCTGCGAGCAACTGGGGCGCAGCTATCGCGGCACCCTGCGTACCCGGCCCACGCCCAATCCCAACTTCCGCCGCGTGGACGCCATCGTGCGCGACGAGGCGGGGCAGACGCTGTTGACGGTATCCACCGTGGCGTCCAGGCTCTGATGTCGACCAGAACTTGCATCCGCCCGGCTGCGTGCAGGCCGTCAGGCCGCCGCTCAGCCCGTGGCTGCGGGCCCGAGCGGGGCTTCACGCTGGTGGAGGTGCTGGTAGCACTGAGCATCATGGCGGTGATCGCCGGGATGGCCTGGCAGGGGCTGGAAGTCATGGTGCGTTCGCGCGACGCGGCCCAGAGCTCCGCGGACACCACGCTGCGCACCGGCACGGCCCTGGCCCAGTGGGAAGCCGATCTCTGGGCCGTGCTGCCCACTGGGGTGACCCCGGCACTGCGCTTTGACGGTGCGCAAGTCCAGATGACGCGGGAAGCGCCCGGCGGCGGCGTTCAGGTGGTGGTCTGGCGCCAGCGCGACGGCGCCTGGTGGCGCTGGGCCAGCCCGGGCGTGACCCGCAGCGGTGACCTGGTGCGCTTGTGGGAGCGCAGCGGACAGCTCCTGGGCAGCGAACCCAACACCGTGAGGGTGCTGGAGGGACTGGCAGGCGTGCAGCTGTACTTCCACCGGGATAACGCGTGGACCAACGCGCAGTCCACAGGGGAACGTCAGATTGCACCCGGCAGCCCCGCAGAGCCGGCCCCACCGGGCGCCCTGCCCCCTGCAGCCGAGGAGCGACTGCCCAACGCGGTACGCCTGGTGCTGAACTTGCCGGCGGGCACCCTGACCCGCGACCTCCTGATGCCACCGCAGCCGTGAACGCCCATCCCACCTGCATGAAGGCGCGCCCGGCAAGGTACGCACCCAGACCCCAGCGCGGCGCCGCGCTGCTGCTGGCCATGACGCTGCTGGCCCTGGTGGCCTCGCTGGCCGCCGGCATGGTGTGGCAACAGTGGCGCTCGGTGCAGGTGGAAGCGGCGGAGCGTTCGCGCAGCCAGTCGGCCTGGATCTTGGCGGGGGCGCTGGACTGGACCCGACTGATCCTGCGCGAAGACGCGCGCTCCGGGGCGGTGGACCACGCCGGCGAGCCCTGGGCCACACCCTTGGCCGAGGCCCGACTGTCCAGCTTTCTGGCGGCCGACCGGGACACCAACGCTGACAGCGATGTCGAGGCCTTTCTGGCGGGCTCCATCACCGATGCTCAGGCCCGCTACAACCTGCGCAACCTGTTTGCCGACGATGGCAAGCTGGTGGCGGTGGAGAGGGAGACGCTGGTTCGGCTGTGTGCCACCGCCGGGCTGGGACCCGAGACCGCGGAGCAGATCCTCTCGGGCCTGGCCAGCGCCTGGCGCGCAGGCGGCGCGGGGGGTGGCCAGGGTTCGGCTCCTCCACCCGGGAACGGTGCCTCCGCCCCCCCGGCAGGCCCAGCCCCCGAGGACGCGGCGCGCGTGCTGCCAGTGCAGCGCTTCGAGCACCTGGCCTGGCTAGGTTTGGACACGCCCACGCTGGCCGCGCTGCGGCCGCTGATGGACGTGCTGCCGGCCCGCACCCCCGTGAACCTGAATACCGCCAGCCGTGAGGTGCTGGCTGCGGTGTTGGCCGTGGACAACGGCACGGCAGAGCGACTGGTGCAGGCACGCCAGCGCCGCGCCTTCGAGCTGCTGGACCAGGTGCGGACACAGTTGCCACCGGGCACGGCGCTGGAAGCATCGCGCGTGTCGGTGGGCAGCAGCTACTTTGAAGTCAAGGGGCGCCTGCGCCTGGAAGAACGCGTGCTGGAGGAGACCTCGCTCGTGCGTCGACGCGGCGCGACCGAGGCCCAGGCGGTGCAGCGCTCGCGCCGCAGCCTGCAGGCAGGACTGAACTGAGCAGCCCCAGGTATGGAGTCACCCGAGGGGTCACCCGCCGCAGGCGGTCCAAGATTCCCCGGCGTCATACCCCCGTCCATCAACCGCTCCATTGCGCCACACGGGGCGGAAGGCGCCGCGGGGCGCGTACAGTCTGGGGGCTTTGCCGGTGTGCCGTCACACCGCTGCGGCCGCCACTCACTGGCACGAACCCACTTCCATGTCCGTCCTCGTTGTCCTGACTCCGCAGCCCGACCCTGGTGCCCCCGCAGGGCTGTCAGGTGACGCGGCCGGCATCAGCCGGCTGGGGCAGGCCCCGTGGAAGTGGGTGTTGTCGGCTGATGGACGACAGATCACCAGCCAGGGCGAGACGCCGCCTGCGCTGTGGCCCCGTGCGGACACCCTGGTGCTGGCCTGCCCGCCCCAGGCCCTGAGTTGGGTTTCGACCGACCTGCCCAAAGTGCCTGGCGGCCGCCTCAAGGCCGCACTGGCTGGAGCACTCGAGGAAGCGCTGCTGGACGATCCGCAGGACCTGCTCTTCGCCCTGCCGCCGCTGGCCAAGCCAGGACGCCGCTGCGCGGTCGCGGTGATGAACCGCGCAAAACTGGAAGAAGCGCTGCAGGCCGTGGAGGCAGCGGGCCGCGAAATCGACCGGGTGGTGCCCTGCTTCGCGCCGAGCCCGCCCGGCACCCCTGCACGGGGGCACTTCCAGGAGAGCGGCGTCGACGGCCCGTCGTCCTGCCATCTGGTCTGGGCGGATGCCGACGGCGTCGCCTGCCTGCCGCTGCTGGGGGAAGGCGCACGGGCGTGGGTGCAGCAGGCACTGACCCGGCCCGCGGGACAGGCCGCAGAGGCCCCGGCGCCGAAGGGCACGAACGCTTCGCTGGAACCAACCGCCGTTCCACCCAGGGAGCAAGGTTCGCCCTTGACGCCTGCAGCGGCGCACACCCAGGAAGTGGCCTGGACCACCACCCCTGGGGCAGCCGTGCCAGCCGAAGCCTGGGCTGGCCACCCCTTGCCCGTGGTGGCCGAGACGCAGCCATGGCTGGAGGCGGCCGGCTCTGATTGGGAGCTGCGGCAATTCGACTTGGCGCCTCGGCACCGCGGACTGCGCGCCGGGCGGGATGCGTGGCGACGGTTCATGGGGCCGACCTGGCGCCCCGTTCGCTGGGGCATGGCGGCGCTGTTGGGCGTGAACCTGCTGGGCCTGCACGTCTGGGCCTGGTCTCAGCAGCAGGCGGTGGAGAGTCGTCGGCAGGCGCAGGCCACCCTGCTCAAGACCACGCACCCCCAGGTGCGGGTGGTGCTGGACGCCCCCTTGCAGATGACCCGTGAGGCAGAAAGGCTGCGCGAAGCCGCCGGCCAGCCCGGCGAGGCCGATCT
>CAISJH010000503.1 GCA_903885585.1 uncultured beta proteobacterium | reverse complement strand
GCCGCGGGCCGCGTGCTGACGCGCGACCAGATCATGGACGCCCTCAAGGGCCACCCGCTGGACGCCTTCGACCGCAGCATCGACGTGCACATCTCGCGCATCCGTGCCGTGATCGAGGACGACCCGCGCCACCCGCAGCGCGTGCTCACCGTGCGCGGCACGGGGTATGTGTTTGCCCGCAAGCAAGATCAGGCCGATTGACCGGGCCGACGGATCAGGCCGATTCAACCAGCGATCGCATCGTGACCCCGCCCCGCCCCACCCGACCATGAAGTCTCTGTACCTGCGCATCTGGCTCACCGTGCTGGCGGCGCTGAGTCTGTTTGCCCTGGCCTCGGGCTGGCTGGTGCAGCGCCACATGGCACAGGAGCGCGAGCGTTTCGAGGCGGCCGCCCACAGTCGCGCCGAAGCCTGGGCCGACTTGCTGGAGCGATCGCTCCCCCCGGCGGGTGCGCCCCGCGAGCAGCAGGCGGCGGCGCTGGCCGAGTGGTCGCAGCGCCTGCGTCTGCCGCTGGCCCTGGACGACGTGACAGGCCAGCGCATTGGTGTGTCGGAGTCCTGGGCCCGGCGGGAGGCCGAGGGCGTCCCCATGGTGCGCCGCGGCCTGCCCGTGCGGCTGGATGACGGCCGCACGCTGTGGATCGCCCGCCTGGGAGGCCCCCGTCGTCCGGGTGGGCCTATGGGCGATCGGCCTGGCTTCGGGCGCGAGGGCCCGCCCCCCGGCAGTTGGTGGGAGCTTCCTCGTCTGTCGGGCCTGCCCGGCCCTGGCGTGCTGCCCGAGGGGGTGGGCGTGCTGGCCCTGGTGGTGCTGCTGTTTCTGGCGGTGGCCGCGGGTGCCTGGCCGGTGGTGCGCCGCCTCACGCGCCGCTTGGAGGCCCTCAAGCTGGGCATGGAGGCCTTTGGGGCCGGTGCGCTGCACCAGCGCGTCGCCGAGGATGGCCGCGACGAGGTGGCCGCGGTGGCCGCCAGCTTCAACCGGGCAGCGGCGCGGGTGGAGATGCTGGTGCGCTCGCACCAGAGCCTGCTGGGCAACGCGAGCCACGAGCTGCGCTCGCCCCTGGCGCGCCTGAAGATGGCCGTCTCGATGCTGGAAGATGCGCCTTCAGCGCAACGCGAGCGCCTGCGCCAGGAAATTCACACCAACATCGCCGAGCTCGACGCGCTGGTCGAGGAAGTGCTGCTGGCCAGTCGCCTGGACGCCGCGCAGGACGCGTTGCAGAAAGAGCCGGTGGACCTGCTCGCGCTGGCGGCCGAGGAGGCTGCCCGCGTGCAGGCCACGGTCGAAGCCCAGGGTCTGGACAAGGGCGGCGCCCCGGAAGGTGCAGGGTCCAGTCTGATCGTCAGGGGTGACGAGCGGCTGCTGCGACGCGCCGTGCGCAACCTGCTGGAGAACGCACGCCGCTACGCCGGCGGCGACGTGCAGGTCGTGGTGCGGCCTGCCCCTGTGGCTGGCCATACAGGCCCTGCGGGCCATGCCGAGGTCCGCGTGTGCGACCGCGGGCCCGGTGTGCCCGAGGTCTGGCGCGAGCGCATCTTCGAGCCCTTTCTGCGTCTGCCTGGCCATGCCGAGCACGAGGGCGGTGTGGGTCTCGGGCTGTCACTGGTGCGGCAGATTGCCACGCGCCATGGCGGGCAGGTGCGCTGCGAGCCGCGCGAGGGCGGAGGCAGTTGCTTCAGCCTGACGCTGCCGGTGTGACACCCGGTACGACGCCGGCCTCGCGCGACATCCGCCGCAGCACCCAGGCCATGTAGGCGCACAGCGCCACCGCCGCCACCACCAGGCCGGCAGTGGCGCTCATCCAGAACCCCCGAGCGCCCTGCAGGGACGCGGGAACCGCGCCCGTCAGGTTGAAGGCCAGCACGAAGCCACCGCCCAGCCCGATGCCCCACAGCGCCAGGGCGTACACCATGAGCGGCACAGTGGCGATGCGCCAGGCGCGCAGCACAAAGGCGGCTACTGTCTGTGCCGCGTCGACGAAGTGGAACAGCGCCACCCACGCGATGAGCGGCAGCGCCGCAGCCGCCACGGCCGCGTCGTTGGTGTACAGGCTGACGATGGTGCGGTCCAACAGCGACACGCCGCCGCCCAGCAGTGCGGCCACCGCGCAGCCCAGCGCCAGCCCGTGCCAGGCCAGGCGGCGGGCCCCCAGCGCATCGCGTGCGCCCACGCGCTGCGATACCAGCGTGGTGCAGGCGCTGGCGATGGCCAGCGGCACCATGAACATCAGCGTCACCAGGTTCATGGCGATCTGGTGGCCGGCCACGGGCGTGGTACCCAGCCGGGCGATGAAGATCGCCATGAAGCTGAAGCCGCTGACCTCGATCAGGATGGCGGCGCCCATGGGCAGACCCAGCCGCAGGTGGGCGCCCAGCGACTTGCGCTCGGGCGCGTCCAGACCCCGGCCATGCAGCTCGAAGGGGGCGTAGAAAGGATCGCGTCGCAGCACCAGCCAGGCGATCAGCGCCTGCGTCCACATCGCCAGGCCGGTGGCGATGGCACAACCCAGCACCCCCAGCGGCTCGATTCCGAGTGCCGGCACGCCCCACACCAGGGCCACCGACAGCGGCACCTTGAGCGCCAGGCCCGACACCTGGATCAGCATCACCGCCTTGGGGCGCGACACCGCGGTGTTGAAGCCGCGATACACCGTGAACATGAGCGACGCTGGCAGCGAGAAGGCCAGTACCAGCAGGTAGCCGCGCACCTTCTCGGCCACTTCGGGGGTGGCTTTTGACAGCGCCAGGAAGGGATAGGGGAACGCCAGCAGCAGGCTGCCCACCACGGCCAGTCCCAACGCCACCCACACGGCCTGGTGCGCCTGCCGGCCCGCTTGGGCGTGCTGACCTGCACCGAAGAGTTGGCCCACGATGGGGCTGATGGCCATCACCACGCCCATGAAGCCGATGAACACGGTGAGGTAGGCCGAGGCACCGATGGCCAGCGCCGCCAGATCCACCGCGGCGTAGCGGGCCACCAGCAGCGTGTCGATGGTGCTGAATGCCAGCACCGACAGTTGGCCGATCAGCACCGGCCAGGCGAGGTGAGCGATCCGCCGCGCGCTGTCGGCCAGTGAGCCGTGGTTCAAGCCTTGGTCGGGGTTCTTGACCGGGTTCTTGTCCAGGCTCTGGCGTGGGGGGGCGTTCAACCCGTCGCTCAAGCCTTCTCCGTCGCGGCCTGGGGCTCCGGCGTCTGCGGTGCCGGGTGGTCGATGCCGGTGGCCTGCTGGGCGCGCTCGGCATAGCGGTTGAAGCGCCAGGCGCGGTTCTCCTGGACGATGCGGCGCCACACGGTGCGCTTCTGCCCCGGACTGAAGGCCGTCCAGTGCTGCACCTCGTCGAAGGTGCGGCCGCAGCCCTTGCACTCGGCGTCCCCCTGGCTGGTGGAGCAGATGGCGATGCAGGGCGCGTCGGGCGTGGTGGCATACCACTGCAGCCAGGCGTTGCGGGCCTTGGCCGGCATCGTGGCTTCGTCGCACTCGGTCTCGCGGTAGTACACGAGCAGCGCGTACACCTCGGCCAGCGCCCGCACCTCGGCGCAGGCTGTCACGCCGTCGGGCGAGGGTGAGCGTTCACGCCAGTGGTTGATGGCGCTCTCGATGTCGGTGATGTGGATGCTGGGCATGGCAGTGGGGGGCGGGAGCATAACTTCACAGCGGCCTGGCGCGCGTTGCGTGCGCGGCGGCCGGCTGGCGGGGTGGACTCAAGAAGACTGTATGAAAAAACAGTATTCTCGGCGCTTTGCACGTTCCGTGTCCATGCCCGCCGACTACGCCGAGCTGCATTGCCGCAGCAATTTCAGCTTTCTTACCGGCGCCTCGCACCCGCAGGAGCTGGTGCAGCGCGCCCACGCGCTGGGCTACACCGCCCTGGCCCTCACCGACGAGTGTTCGCTGGCGGGTGTGGTGCGGGCGCACGCCGAGGCCAAGCGTGTCGGCCTGCACCTGATCGTGGGCGCGGAGATGCGCCTGTCGGCACCGCAAAGCAGCGAAGCCTCGCCGGCTCAGGACGCTGCGCGAGCCGACGGACGCGCACCCCCGCAGGCCGACCCCGCTCAGGCTCCTCCGCGCCTGGTGGTGCTGGCGCAGTCGCGCCGGGGCTACGGCAACCTGTCGCACTGGATCACGCTGGCGCGCCGGCGTGCGGGCAAGGGCGACTATCTGGCCTACGCCGCTGACGTGGAGGGCAAGTCGCCCCGCGCGCCCACGCTCGCTGGCCTGCCAGGCTGCGCCGCATTGCTGGTGCCGCATCCGCTGCAGCCCTTCGAGACCGTGTTCGCCCACGCCATGTGGCTCAAGACCTGGTTCGGCCCGGAGCGGGCCTTCCTCGCGCTGGAGCGGCTGCTGGGCCCGCATGACGACCAGCTGCAGGACACGGTGGCGCGCGTGGCGCAGGCCACCGGCCTGGCGGTGGTGGCCGCCGGTGACGTGCTGATGCATGCCCGCTCGCGCAAGCCGCTGCAGGACGTGCTCACCGCCACGCGGCTGCGCCTTCCGGTGGCCGCTTGCGGACACGGCCTGGAGCCCAATGCCGAGGCCCACCTGCGCTCGCGCGCCCGCCTCACCGCCTTGTACCCGCCCGAGGCGCTGGCCGCCACCGTTGCGCTGGCCGGGCAGTGCGCTTTTTCGCTGGACGAGCTGCGGTATGAATACCCGCAGGAGATCGTGCCCGCCGACCACACCCCCACGAGCTGGCTGCGCGTGCTGACCGAAGAGGGCGCCGTCCTGCGCTTTCCCGACGGCGTGCCGCCGGCGGTGCGCGCGACCCTCGAGCACGAGCTCGCCTTGATCGCGCAGCTGAAGTACGAACCCTATTTCTTGACGGTGGCCGACATCGCCACCTGGGCGCGGGCGCAGGGCATCCTGTGCCAGGGCCGGGGCAGCGCGGCGAACTCGGCCGTGTGCTACTGCCTGCACGTCACCGAGGTGGACCCGGCGCGCATGAGCGTGCTGTTCGAGCGCTTCATCAGCGCCGAACGCAACGAGCCGCCGGACATCGACATCGACTTCGAACACCAGCGCCGCGAGGAGGTGATCCAGTACCTCTACCGCAAGTACGGCCGCCACCGCGCCGCGCTCACGGGCGTGGTCATCAGCTACCGGCCGCGCTCGGCCCTGCGCGACGTGGGTCGCGCGCTCGGCCTGGACCTGGACCGCATCGACGCGGTGGCCAAGTCCATGTCCTGGATCGTCGACCGCAGCACGCCCGCCGGCCGCCGGCTGGACCCCGAGCGCCTGCGCGAGAGCGGCTTCGACCCCGAGACGCCGCTGTGCCGGCTGTGGCTCGAGCTCACCGAGGCGCTGATCGGCTTTCCACGGCATTTGAGCCAGCACCCGGGCGGCTTCGTCATCGCGCGCGACGACCTGTCGCAACTGGTGCCGGTGGAGAACGCCGCCATGGAGGGCCGCAGCGTCATCCAGTGGGACAAGGACGACCTCGACGCCCTGGGGCTGATCAAGGTGGACATCCTGGCGCTCGGCATGCTGAGTGCGCTGCGCCGCGCCTTGAGTCTGGTGGCTTTCAAGCAGGGCATAGTGGCGCCGCCGCCACAGCCGCCACTGCTGCCACTGCCGCCGCCGCCCGGGGTCCAGCCTTCAGCTTGTGGGCTGCCCACCTTCCGTCTCCAGGACATCCCGCCCGAGGACGCCGCCACCTACGCCATGCTCACGCGCGGCGACAGCGTGGGCGTGTTCCAGGTGGAGAGCCGCGCGCAGATGAGCATGCTGCCGCGCCTGAAGCCGCAGACCTTCTACGACCTGGTCATCGAGGTGGCCATCGTGCGGCCCGGGCCCATCCAGGGTGGCATGGTCCACCCCTACCTGCGGCGGCGCAACGGCGAGGAGCCCGTCACCTACCCCAGCGACGAGGTGCGCCAGGCGCTGCAGCGCACGCTGGGCGTGCCCATCTTCCAGGAGCAGGTGATGCAGCTGGCCATCCTGGCGGCCGACTTCACGCCCGGCGAGGCCGACCAGCTGCGCCGCGCCATGGCCGCGTGGAAGCGCAAGGGCGGGCTCGGTCCCTTCCATGAGCGGCTTGTGGGCCGCATGGTGGCCAAAGGCTACTCGCAGGACTACGCCGAGGCCATCTTCCGGCAGATCGAGGGCTTTGGGGAGTACGGATTTCCGGAAAGCCACGCCGCCAGCTTCGCGCTGCTGGTCTACGCCAGCGCCTGGATCAAGTGTCACCATCCAGATGCCTTCCTGGCCGCCCTGCTCAACAGCCAGCCCATGGGCTTTTATGCCCCGGCGCAACTGGTG
This sequence comes from uncultured beta proteobacterium, assembly GCA_903885585.1. Lineage (GTDB taxonomy): Bacteria > Pseudomonadota > Gammaproteobacteria > Burkholderiales > Burkholderiaceae_C > Rubrivivax. The sequence continues at coordinate 92 of CAISJH010000503.1, read as the reverse complement.
CGCGATGCGCAGGCGCATGGTGTGGAAGTCAGGCCGGTGGATGTGCACAGGAGTGCATGGGAAACGGGCTTGGAGCCAGGGTCTGGGGGAGG
>CAISJH010000502.1 GCA_903885585.1 uncultured beta proteobacterium | reverse complement strand
TCGGCCGTGCGTTGATGACGCAGCCCGAGCTCATCATCCTGGACGAGGCCACCGAAGGCCTGGCCCCGCTGATCGTGGCCGAGATCTGGCGCGTGATCGGCACCATCCGTGAGGACGGCATCGCCACCCTCATCGTGGACCGCGACTACCGCAAGGTGCTGGCGCAGTCCGACCGTGCGCTGGTGCTGCAGAAAGGTCAGGTGGTGCTGGCCGGCACCTCGGCCGAGCTGCGTGACAGCCCGCAACTCGCCTCATACCTGGGGGTCTGAGCACCCTTGATCTGACCCCCTGACAACGGCCCGCGCCGCTCCCTTTCCACCCGCCTGGACCCCACTTTTCCGGCGCTGCGAAGGCAGCCCGTCAGGCCGCTGCCTTGTCCGATTGCATTCACTACAACACTCAGGAGACCCTCACCATGTCCATGACCAGCTACCAAGTCGAAACTTTCGGCACCCCGCTCGCGCAGAAACTGCGCGAGGTTCCTCAAGCGCAAGGCCGCGAGGTCGTGTTGCGCATCGGCAGCTGCGGCGTGTGCCACAGCGATGTGCACCTGCACGACGGCTACTTCGACCTGGGGGCCGGCAACAAGCTGGACATGAGCCGCACCGTGCAGCCCCCGCGCACCCTGGGCCATGAGATCGCCGGCACCGTGGTGGCCGTGGGCCCGGAAGCGCAGGGCGTGGCCGTGGGCGAGCGCCGCGTCGTCTTTCCCTGGATCGGCTGCGGCACCTGCTCGCTATGCGCCGAAGGCCGCGAGCACCTGTGCAACCGGCCCCAGGCCTTGGGTATCCACCGCGACGGCGGCTTCTCCACCCATGTGGTGGTGCCCGATGCCAAGTACCTCATCGACTACGGCACGCTGGCCGAGGAACAGGCCTGCACCTACGCCTGCTCGGGCCTCACGGCCTACAGCGCGCTGAAGAAGGTGGGCACGGTGGGACCGAAGGACCCGCTGCTCATCATCGGCGCGGGCGGCGTGGGCCTGTCGGGCATCCGCCTGGCGCGCCAGATGTTCGGCGTGGCCCCCATCGTGGTGGAACTCGACAAGACCAAGTGGGACATCGCCCGCGAGGCGGGTGCCGGCGAGGTGATCGACCCCACCGCTGAAGGTGCGCTCAAGAACCTGATCAAGGCCACGGGCGGCGGCGTGGCCGCGGCGGTGGACTTTGTGGGCGCGGCGGCCACCTTCAACTTCGGCTTTGGCGCCCTGCGCAAGGCCGGCAAGCTGGTGTGCGTGGGTCTGTTCGGTGGCGCCACGCCCATCGTGCCAGCCATGGTGTCGATGAAGGCGGTGAGCGTGGAAGGCTCCTACGTCGGCAGCCTGCAGGAAATGCAGGAGCTGATGGCGATTGCCCGCACGGGCGTGCTGCCGGACCTGCCGCTGACCAGCCAGCCGCTGGACACCGCCACCCAGGCGCTGGAAGACCTGCGCGCCGGGCGCATCCGCGGCCGCACCATCCTCAAGGCCTGAACCTCTTACCACCCGCCTGCACGCACCCGTGTGCGGGCCCCAACCCGACCACCCCAAAAGAGGACCCCGCGATGGACAACATCGACTGGAACGCCGTCAGCCCGGCCAAGATGTGGCGCGACTGGATCGTCAAGAGCGAAGCGCAGTGGAGCGAGACCGTCTCACAACTGCTCAAGGACGAGCGCACCGGCGGCGCACTGAACCGGCAGCTTGACGAGATGCAGCTGATGCACCGCCAGTTCTCTGAGCTGGCACAGGCTTCGCTGGCCGCCGCCAACCTGCCCTCGCGCAGCGACTTCGAGGCGCTGGACGAGCGCATGGGCCGCCTGGAGGATGGACTGGCCCAGGTGGCCACAGCCCTGTCGCAGCTGAGCCAGGCGCTGGCCGCCATGCACGCCCCCGCCACGGCCACGGCCGACACCGCGGTAGCCAGCAGCGCGCCGGCCTTCACCAAACCCGCGCGCAACCGACGTCCGCCTGCACCGGCACCTGCCGCGTCATCTTCAGCGGCCGAGCCCACAGCAAAGCCGACGCGCACGCGCTCAAAGAAGGCCTGAGGACCCGACCGCCATGTCCACCACCCCTCGCCCCGCCACCCTGCCCTCGCTGCCCAACCCCATGCAGCGCACGCTGGAGCGTATGGGCCTGCCGGCGGCAGACTTCGCCAGTCTGGCCGGGCCCCTGGGCGTGACGCCCAAGGACACGATCTACGCCCAGGGCACGCTCAAGCTGCACCACTTCCGCCCGCAGGCCGACAGCGTCTACCGCGTGCCGGTGCTGATCGTGACCTCGCTGGTGAACCAGCCCTACATCCTGGATCTGGTGCCGGGCCAGAGCATGGTGGAGTTCCTGCTCAAGCAGGGCTTTGACGTCTACATGATCGAGTGGGGCCGGCCGCGCAAGGAGCACCAGCACCTGACGTTGGAAAACCATGTGCTGGACCGTCTGCCCGCCTGCGTGCAGCAGGTGCTGCAGCACAGCGGCGAGCGCGAGCTGTCGGTCATTGGCTACTGTGTGGGCGGCCTGCTGGCGGTGCTGTGGGCGGCACTGTCGGCAGGCGAAGCACGCTCCGAAATGAAATCCGCCCGGCAGCCAGGCCGGGAGGCTCAGGGACCGCTGAAGAACCTGGTCTGCATGGCCGCACCGGTGAACAGCGATGGCCTGGAGTCGCTCAAGGCCTGGATGGGCGAGGACTTCGACGAGGAGGCCCTGCTGGCCCAGCACGGCAACGTCCCTGCGGAATGGGTGCAGAACGCGCTGCGCGCGCTGCGCCCCTTCGGCAAGGTGGCCGGCGCCATGAACCTGCTGAACCAGGCGGACAAGGAAGAGGTGGTGCGCAGCAACCTGCGCATGGGCAAGTGGGAGACCGACAACATCCCCTTCCCCGGTGGCGTGTTCCGCCAGATGGTCAACGACTTCCTGCGCGGCAACAAGCTAGTGCGCGGCGAGTGGGTCATCGGCGGGCGGCGCGTGGATCTGGGCGCCATCCGCGTGCCTTTCCTGCACCTGCTGGCGCAGGAGGACCACATCACGCCGTACGCCTCCTCGCGAGATCTGGTCCAGTTGGTGGGCAGCGCCGACAAGCAGGAGCTCATCCTCAAAGGCGGCCACGTGGGCCTGGTGGCCGGGCGCGGCGCCGAGCTGCGCATGTGGCCGGCACTCGACGCCTGGCTGGCGCCGAGGTCGGTCTGAACCAGGGCGCCGCACGCGACCGCCAATCCACTGCTGATCGCTGAACGCTCCACTTGAAACGCCATGCTGCGGCGTGGCGTCTCGCGGTTCCCTCTCCATCCCCTACTTTTTCCACAGGACTCATCGAATGCGTTGCTACTGCGTGCTTCACCACGGCCAGGCCCTTGAACTGGTGGAACGACCCATCCCCGAACCCCAGGGCACCGAGGTGCTGCTGAAGGTGCGCGCCGCCGGCGTGTGCCACACCGACCTGCACCTGTGGGAAGGCCACTACGACCTGGGCGGCGGCAAGAAGCTCACACTCGCCGAGCGCGGCATCAAGCCGCCCATCACGCTGAGCCACGAGATCGTGGGCGAGGTGGTGTCCGCCGGCGCGCAGGCCGGCGCAGTGGCGGCCGGTCGCGTGGCCCTGGTGCACCCGTGGATCGGTTGCGGCGAGTGCGCCGCTTGCAAGCGCGGCGAGGAGAACATCTGCGTCAAGCCGCAGTCGCTCGGCGTGGTGCGTCCGGGCGGCTTTGCGGAATACGTGATCGTGCCGCACCCGCGCTACCTGGTGGACATCGAGGGCCTGGACGCGGCCGAGGCCGCCCCCTTGGCCTGCGCCGGCGTCACCACCTACAGCGCGCTGAAGAAGCTGGGCGCACGCATCGCCACCGACCCGGTGGTGGTGATCGGCGCAGGGGGCCTGGGGCTGATGGCCATCGAAGTGCTCAAGGCCCTGGGCGGCAAGGGCGCCATCGTGGTGGACATCGACCCCGTCAAGCGCCAGGCCGCTCTGGCCGCCGGCGCGCTGCAGACCATCGACGCCCGGGCTCCTGACGCCGCGCAGCAGATCCAGCAGGCCACAGGTGGCGGCGCCCGTGCCGTGCTCGATCTGGTGGGTGCCACGCCCACGGTCAGCCTGGCGATGGCCGCCAGCGCCCGCGGCGGCCATATCGTCATCTGCGGCCTGATGGGCGGCGACCTCACGCTGGCGCTGCCCGTGATCCCGATGCGACCCCTCACCCTGCAGGGCAGCTACGTCGGCACGCTGCAGGAACTGCAGGAACTGGTGGCCCTGGTGAAGAAGACGAAAATGTCGCCCATCCCGGTGACGAGGCGCCCGCTGGCAGAAGCCAACGCCGCCTTGCAGGACCTGCACCACGGCCGCATCGTCGGCCGTACCGTCCTGGTGCCGTGACGCCTGGGCCGGCCATACAGGCCGGCGCTGTGCCACAAGACTTCACTCTCGCCTTCATCCTCCCGAAAGGACCTTTCAAGTGACCTACCCCCAGCTCAGCCTCTACATCGACGGTGAATTCATCCAGGGCGGCGGCCGCAAGGAACAGGACATCCTGAACCCGGCCACCAACAAGGTGATCGGTAAGCTGCCGCACGCCACCAAGGAGGACCTGGACCGTGCCCTGGCCGCCGCCGCGCGCGCCTTCGAGAGCTGGAAGAAGAGCTCGCCCATGGAGCGCAGCAAGATCCTGCGCAAGGTGGCCGAGCTGTCACGTGAGCGCGCCAAGGACATCGGCCGCGGCATCACCATGGACCAGGGCAAGCCCCTGCCCGAGAGCACGGGCGAAGTGGTGGCCTGCTCCGAGCATGCGGAGTGGCACGCCGAGGAGTGCCGCCGCATCTACGGTCGCGTCATTCCGTCGCGCAACGATGCCGTGCGCCAGACCGTGCTGCGCGAGCCCGTGGGCGTGGTGGCCGCCTTCTCGCCCTGGAACTTCCCCTTCAACCAGGCCATCCGCAAGATCTCGGCGGCCGTGGGCGCCGGCTGCACCATCATCCTGAAGGGCCCGGAAGATGCGCCCAGCGCGGTGGTGGCGATCGCCCAGCTGTTCCATGACGCCGGCCTGCCCAAGGGCGTGCTCAACATCGTGTGGGGCGTGCCGGCCGAGGTGTCGGACCACCTCATCGCCAGCCCCGTGGTGCGCAAGATCACCTTCACCGGCTCCACCGCCGTGGGCAAGATGCTGGCGGCCAAGGCCGCGGCGCTGATGAAGCGCAGCACCATGGAACTCGGCGGCCACGCACCCGTGATCGTCTGCGACGACGCCGACGTGGACCTGGCCGTCAAGCTGATGGTGGCCTTCAAGTTCCGCAACGCCGGGCAGGTGTGCGTGTCGCCTACCCGCTTCTTTGTGCAGGAAGGCGTGTACGACCGGTTTGTGGCCGGCTTCGTGCAGAAGACGCAGGCGCTGACGGTGGGCGACGGCCTGGCCGAAGGCACGCAGATGGGCCCGCTGGCCCAGGCGCGCCGGGTGGGCGCGGTGGCCGGCTTCATCGACGACGCGCGCGAGCGTGGTGCCAGCGTGCTGGTGGGCGGCGCACCCATCCCCGGCTCGGGCAACTTCTTCGCCCCCACCGTCATCGCCGACCTGCCGGACAACGCGCGCCTGCTCAATGAAGAGCCCTTCGGCCCCGTGGCCGGGATGATCCGCTTCAAGACCGTGGAAGAGGTGCTGCAGCGGGCCAACAGCCTGCCCTATGGCCTGGCGTCCTACGCCTTCACGGGCAGCAACCGCAACGCCCATGCGCTGAGCACGGGCCTGGCCGCGGGCATGGTGTCCATCAACCACCTGGGCCTGGCGCTGGCCGAGACGCCGTTTGGCGGCATCAACGACAGCGGCATGGGCAGCGAGGGCGGCATCGAGACCTTCGACGGCTACCTGAACACCAAGTTCGTCACGCAGATGAACTGATGCTGGACCTGCGCGCGATGTCAACGGCCATCCGGCCACGCTGAAGCTCGATGGCTTTCATCGAGCGACAGGACGCCCGCATCTACTGGAATTCGCTCGGTCAGGGCGAGCCGGTGGTGCTGGTGATGGGGTTGGGCTGCAGCTCGGCGATGTGGTTCCGTGTGGCGCCGCAGCTGGCGCGCACCCACCGCGTCATCCTTCTGGACAACCGCGGCAGCGGGCAGACGCGGGTGCGCAACGTGGTGGTGCACCGCGTCTCGGCCATGGCGGCGGACATCACCGCCGTGCTGGACGCTGCGGGCGAGACCAGCGCGCACGTGGTGGGCTTCTCGATGGGCGGCATGATCTCGCAGCAGTTCGCCATCGACTTCCCGCACCGGCTGCGCTCACTCGCGCTGCTGGGCACGCACCCGGGCGGGCCGTGGGCTGTACAGGCCACCAGCCGCGTGCGGCAGCTGTTGTTCGCCAAGGCGCACATGTCGGCCGAGGAAAGCCTGCGCCGCATGCGGCCCCACACCTACGGCCTGCACACGCCCTCGGCGCTGTTCGAGGAGGACGCGCTGGTACGGCTGGCCAACCAGCCGACGGCCCGCGACTACCAGGCGCAGCTCTACGGCCTGATCTACTGGTCGGCCTACCAGCAGTTGCCGCAGGTGAGCGCGCCCACGCTGGTGATGCACGGTCTGCAGGACGAGCTGATCCCGCCGGCCAACGGCCGGCTGATCGCCTCGCGCCTGCCGCAGGCCACGCTGATGGAGCTGGCCGATGCCAGCCACTGGCTCACCACCGACTGCAACGCCGACTGCCTGCAGGCCCTGCAGCAGCACCTGCAGAAACACAGCGCATGAACGCTCCCGCAGCCTCCTTCCCGACCACCGCCATGCCCCACGACACTCCCCCCGACACGCCGCGCCCCACCCCTAGACTTCCCCTGCCCGAGGGCAGCCTGCAGGGCCTGCGTGTCATTGACCTGTCCCGCGTATTGGCAGGCCCCTACTGCACGCAAATCCTGGCCGACCACGGCGCCGACGTGCTGAAGATCGAGCCGCCCGTGGGCGACGAGACGCGCGGCTGGGGCCCGCCCTTTGATGCGCAGGGCACGGCTTCGTACTTCCACGGGCTGAACCGCAACAAGCGCGGCTGCACCATGGACCTGACCGACCCTGCCCAGCGCGAGGCGCTGCTGGCCATGCTGGCCGATGCCGACGTGCTGGTGGAGAACTTCAAGACCGGCACCATGGAGAAGTGGGGCCTGGGCCCGCAGGAACTCACCGCGCGCTTTCCCCGGCTGGTCTATGCGCGCATCACCGGCTTCGGCGCCGACGGCCCCCTGGGCGGCCTGCCCGGCTATGACGCCGCCATCCAGGCCCTGGCCGGCCTGATGAGCGTCAATGGCGAGCCCGACAGCAAGGGCGGTGAGCCGCTGCGCGTGGGCCTGCCGGTGGTGGACATGGTGACGGGCTTGAACGCTGCGCTGGGCGTGAGCTTTGCGCTGATCGAGCGCCAGCGCAGCGGCCGAGGCCAGTACCTGGAGGTGGCGCTGTACGACGCCGGCCTCTCCCTGCTGCACCCCCACGCCGCCAACCACCTGATGGACGGGCGCATCCCCGGCCGAACCGGCAACGCCCACCCCAACATCTGCCCCTACGACACCTTTGCCACCGCCACCGAAAAGATTTTCCTGGCCGTGGGCAACGACAAGCAGTTCGCCACGCTGTGCCGCCTGATCGGCGCGGACGACCTGCCCGGCGACGAGCGCTTCGTGAGCAACGCCCAGCGCTCACGCAACCGCGTGGCCCTGAAGGAGCGCCTGGAGGCCGCGCTCGCGCGCTTCGAGTGCAAACCGCTGGCCGACCGCCTGGTGCGCGAAGGCGTGCCCTGCGCCCCCATCCAGGACGTGGCCGCTGCCCTGGCCGACCCGCACACCCAGCACCGCGGCATGGTGGTGGAACTCGATGGCTACCGTGGCGTGGCCTCGCCCATCAAGCTCGGCCGCACGCCGGCCAGCTACCGTCTGCCGCCGCCCAAACGGGGGCCCTGAGGCCCACGGCTGTAGATAGGCGATGCGGCTGGCCCAGCGCCACACGGGCCTGCTGCTGGAACGCGCCGGCGCGGCCGGACTGGCCTGCGTGTGGGCGCACCGGGCCCGGTGCGCCGGCGGCCGCGTGGCCACAGTACTGTGTGGCAGCAACCTCACGGCAGAACACCTGCAGGACATCCTGCGCTCCCCATGACCGCCCTGACGGTTCAGCCGCCATGGCATGGCACACGGCCAGGATCATGCTTGCCGCAGAATCGCTCCTGCTGTCCCCCCAATCACGAAAGCAGATCCACCATGCGCATGTCTCCCAGGTTCTTGATGACGTCGACCATCATCGCCACGGCGATGATGGCAGCCGCACCCGCAGCAGCTCAGTTCCCGACCAAGCCCCTGCGCATGGTCGTGCCCTTCCCCGCCGGCGGCGCCACCGACACCATCGCGCGCGTCATCGCGGCGCCTTTGTCACAGGTCCTGGGCCAGCAGGTCATCGTCGACAACAAGCCGGGCGCCGACGGCGCCATAGCCGGTGATGCCGTGGCCAAGGCGGCGCCCGACGGCTACACCATCTTCCTGGCCACCAGCAGCGCGCTGTCGGCCGTGCCGGCGATGCGCAAGCAGCCGCCCTACGACCCGTTGACGGCCTTCACGCCGATCACCAAGATCGGCACCTATTCGTACTTCTTGTTCGCCCACCCGTCGGTGCCGGGCCGCAACGTGGGCGAACTCATCGAATACATCCGCGCCAACCCCGGTAAGGTGAACTATGCAGGCGCCACCACGGCCGGCGTCATGGCGGCCGTCGAACTGTCGGGCTTCGCCAAGCTCGACATGGTGCGCATTCCCTACAAAGGTGAGGGCCCGGCCACGCTGGACCTGGTCAGTGGCCGCGTGCAGTTGATGTTCGCCACGCCGACCAACGCGCTGCCGGCGGCCAAGGAGGGTCGGCTGAAGGTGCTGGCCGCGCTGCTGCCCAAGCGCAGCCCGCTGTCGCCCGACACCCCCACCATGGTCGAGGCCGGCGCACCGAACCTGTCCATCGTGCCCTGGGGAGGGTTCGTCGGCCCCGCAGGCATGCCGCCGGAGATCGTGGCGCGCCTGAACCGCGAGATCACCGCCATCCTGGCCCGCCCCGAGGTGCGTGAACAGATGGAGCGTCAGGCCATCGAGGTACAGAGCTCCACGCCGGCAGCACTGGGCGTCCACGTCAAGGAACAGCTCGACATGTGGCGCAAGGCGGTGCGCGACAGCGGCCTGGCAGTCGAGTGAGCGTGAGGGTGTGAGTGGTGCAAGGGGCCCGTGCCGGCTCGGCGCGCGGGGGCGACTCAATACCCGAGCGCCAAGCCGTCCTTGCGGTGGTCCGATCCGCCGAGCAGCGTGCCCCGGTCCCAGTTGATGTGGATCGCCTGCGCGCCGCCGATGGCATAGGTGGGCGTCTCGATGCCGTAGCCGCGAGCGCGCAAGGCATCGCCCAGGGTCTCCAGCAGCCGGCCCTCGATCTCCAGGCTGGCAGTGCCCGGCAGCGGGAACAGCCGCGGCAGCTCGATGGCGCTCTGCAGGTCCAGACCGTGGTCGAACAGGCGCGACAGGAAGTGCGCCTGGCCAGTGGCCTGGTAGTGCCCCCCCATCACCCCGAAGCTCATGCTCACGCGGCCGTTCTCGGCCACCATGGCCGGGATGATGGTGTGCATGGGCCGCTTGCCCGGGCCGATGGCGTTGGGATGCCCTTCCTGCAGCGAGAAGCCTTCGCCGCGGTTCTGCAGCAGCACGCCCGAGCGCGGCGACATCAGCCCGCTGCCGTAGTGCCAGAACAGTGAGTTGATGAAGCTCACCGCGTTGCGGTCCTTGTCCACCACTGAGATGTAGACGGTGTCCCGGTGCATCGCGCCGCCGCCGCCGAAGTCGGGCAGATCGGTGGCAACACCTGACGGGTCTATCCGCGCGGCCAACTGGTCGAGCAGGCGGTCCGACAGCATGTGCTTCACGTCGACACCGGCCATCGCGGGGTCGGCGACCCAGGCGTCGCGTGCGGCATAGGCCAGGCGCGAGGCCTCGATCACCAGGTGCAGCTGGTCGAGGGCCAGCGGGTCGCCCCGGATGTCGAAGCGCGAGAGGATGCCCAGGATCATGAGCGCGATCACGCCCTGCCCGTTGGGCGGGCATTCGTAGACGGTGCGTCCGCGGTAGTCCAGACTGATCGGCGCGACGTATTCACCTGCGGCCCCGGCGAAGTCCTGCAGGGTGTGCACGCCGCCCTGCGCACGCATGTGCTCGACGATGTCTTCGGCAATCGGCCCCTGGTAGAAGGCGCGCGCGCCTTCCCGGCCGATCGCCTCCAGCGTGTTGGCCAGCAGCGGTTGATACTGGATCTCGCCGATGCCGGGGGGCCGGCCGTCGACCAGGAAAGTGGCACGCGCCGTGGGGTCACGCTGCAGCAGCGACTGCTCCTCGGCGAGGTCGAAGGCCACGCGCGGCGTGATCGCGTAACCCTGCCGCGCCATCGCGATAGCGGGCGCCAGGACCTCTGACATCGGCAGCCGCCCGTGGTCGGCCACCAGCCGGCACCAGGCGTCCACCGCGCCGGGCACCGTCACGGCCAGCGGCGAGTGCCGCTCGATGCGCGTGACACCTGCAGCGCGCAGCGCCGCCAGCGTCACACCGGCCGGCGCGCAGCCCGAGCCGTTGTAGGCGCGGATGTCGGTGCTGCCTTGCATCGAGATCATCGCGAAGCAGTCGCCGCCGACGCCGGTCGACCCGGCCTCTACGACACACTGCACGGCGCAGGCCGCCACGGCTGCGTCGATGGCGTGTCCTCCGGCCTTCAGGATCTCGACGGCCGTGAGCGTGGCCGCCGCATGCGAGGTGGCAGCCATGCCGTGGCGGGCCACGGCCAGCGATCGGCCCGGGAGTTCGAAGTTGCGCATGAGAGAGTTCCGTGATCCTGTAGATGGATGGGAAGGGACCGGCTGGCCCATCCTCGACCAACGAAGCGGCGGCCGACCCGCCTCGCCTGCGTCGTCCGCGAGGTACTGCACGATGGTCGGGCGCATCGAGGCCCTGTCGGAGCCGTTGCGGACCAGCCCGACGCTGCCGCCGTGCATGTCCATCGCACGCCTGACAATGTACAGCCCCAGGCAATTGCCATTGCCATTGCCATTGCTCTCGCCCTGTGAACTCCCGCGGGCCGGCCGCGAGCGGCTTCTGTCTGATGAGCAGTTGGACTCACCGTCCGGGCCAGAAGGAGGCGTTCACCAAGGGCCGCTTCGAGGACATTTCCTCTGCTTACGGATGTGCCATTGAGTGGCAGCAATCGGCACTGCCACAGGCACAGCTTGCTCTCTGCGGCAGGAAGCGCTGACGGGCCGCTACTTTTCAGCGGCGAGCCCGACCGCCCAGAGGCGGGCCGCCGCCGCGAAGATCGATGGGCCCGCCAGCGCGCCACCGTCTTGGGCCAGGCGCACCCATGCCAGCGTGTCGTGGTGGCTGCCGGGCAGCAAGTCGCGCAATCGTTCGGTCACCAGCCATGCATGCAGTCTGGCGTACTGTTGAGGATGCTGCTGCTTTGCCCAGGCAAGGCCGACCAAGTCGCCGTACCCCTCCTCGCGTCGGGCCGCCTTCATATCCAAGAAGGCGGTGCGTAAATCGGGGCTCAGCTCGTCCGGCACCGTGGCGCTGAAGCCGGCGGGCAATCCGTACCATGCGCCGTCAAGGTATCGCCGGCAATGGCCCAACTCATGCGCGGCCATGAGTTCAAGCGTGGCATCGAGAAGGTCCGACTCGATGCGTGAGAGCGTGGACTGTGCTTCCGCGTTGCCTCGCATCGAGAGCACGAGCTTGCAACGTCCGTCCACGAAAGCCAATGCCAGAGGCGCGGCACCGAGGCTGTCCTGCGGCTGCACGACGATGTCCAACGGTAACTTCTCACGTTTTGCAAAAGCAATGACTGGCCAGGCGCCGCGCAGCCACCGCATTTCGATGGGGGTGAGGTCGGACGCGAGGCATGCAGGCAAAGCCAGCAACGCTGCTGCAAACACGAAGATTGGTTTCCACATGAGAAGACTCCTGATGCAGAGGTCTTCGTCGTGGAGTGGGAGAAACTTGAGCCCTTCAGCATGGCGTGAACAGCGACCGTGTCGCGTGGCCGGTCTGGAGGTTCGCCGTCCGGCTTGAGACAGCGGGTGCGGGCTGCACCACCGCCCTCATTTGCCAGAAATCCAGGGTACCGCCGAATTCACTGGCGCCGGGTCATCGTTGCCTGTTGCGTCGCGGGCGGTCGGAACAAACGTCTGTGGAACTGCAATCAGAGTTGCTGCGACTCGCCCGGCGCCGCGCCAAAGCTGTTGCTTCGCCTCTGTAGGCACTGCGTGATGGACCGCTCGCCGGCGTTGGGAATCAGGCCTCACCTGCCTTCGGCGAACGGGCAGTCGGCGCCCAGCAGCATTCCGTCTCGCTTGCAACGCACCGCTTTCCGGCTGGCGGTGTCGGGGTCTTGCATCCGTGCCAGGGCCTTCTCCTTCATCGCCCGGGCTGTCGAGCGGCGGATGGTGTGCGGGGAGACGTAACGAGCACGCAAGCCGGCTGGCTGTTGCAACTGGACAAATCGGTCAACAGTCGGTAGCCACACGCTGGCGCGGCCCTCGGACGCAAGGCAGACTGCGGAGTCGAACTTCTTTCACGAGGAAAGCAAGCAATGTCCTGGTTGAATGACTCCATCATGCGCCGGCGCGGCCTGGCCCAAGGCCGCACGCCAACGCTGCACCACCTGACCGAGGCGATGCAGGGCAAGTTCCACTACACCATCGGGCCCTACTCCGACCCGGTACTGCAGGTGCAGCCGGGCGACCGCATCGTGGTCGACACCCGCGACGCGTTCGAGGGCAAGGTCAAGACCGAACAAGACCTGCCGTCGAAGGTGCTGACCATGCCCTTCGTCAACCCGCAGAACGGGCCGATCATGGTGGCCGGCGCCGAGAAGGGCGACGTGCTTGCGGTCTACATCGAGACCATGGCCCCGCGCGGCCCCAACCCGCGTGGTACCTGCGCGATGATTCCGCAGTTCGGGGCGCTGTCGGGCACCAGCCTGACGGCCCTGCTGGCCGACGACCTGCCCGAGATCGTGCGCAAGATCGATGTGGACGAGAACGGCGTGTACTGGAGCAAGCGCGTCACCCTGCCCTACCGGCCGCACATCGGCACACTGAGCTGCAGCCCCGAGATCGACTCGATCAACACGCTGACGCCCGACAGCCACGGCGGCAACATGGACCTGCCCGACATGGGCCCGGGCAGCATCACCTACCTGCCGGTGCGCACCGCCGGCGCGCGCCTGTTCATCGGCGACGCCCATGCCTGCCAGGGCGACGGCGAGGTCTGCGGCACGGCGGTGGAGTTCCAGAGCACCACGACCATCCAGGTCGACCTCATCAAGGGCTGGCAGCTGGAGTGGCCGCGCCTGGAAACCGAAACCCGGCTGATGTGCATCGGAAGCGCCCGCCCGCTGGAAGACGCCACCCGTATCGCCTACAAGGAGCTGGTGCTGTGGATGGAGGCCGAGTTCGGCTACGACCGCTGGGACGCCTACATGATGCTCAGCCAGTGCGGACAAGTGCGCCTGGGCAACTTCGTCGACCCGAAGTACACCGTGGGTGCGGCCATCGACAAGAAGTACCTGGCGCCCGCGTCAGCCTGAAGTCCTCTTTCTCAACACACCTCAAGGAATCAACATGGATCTCGGATTGAAGGGCCTGCGGGCCGTGGTCACTGGCGGCACCAAGGGCATCGGCCGCGCGATAGCCGACACACTGGCGGCCGAAGGCACGCATGTGGCCGTCTGCGCCCGCAACGCAGACGAGGTGGCGGCCACCGAATCGGCGCTGAAGGCCAAGGGCGTGACGGCGCTCGGCCAGGTGGTGGACGTGTCCGACGGCGCAGCGCTGGCCGCGTTTGTCGACGCAGCGGCCGCGGCGATGGGCGGGCTGGACATCGTGGTGGCCAACGTCAGCGCGCTGGCCATCCCCAACGACGAGGCGGGCTGGAAGGCCGGCTTCGACACCGACATGATGGGCACGGTGCGGCTGGTCAACGCCGCCATGCCCTACCTGCAGAAGAGCAGCGCCGCGTCCATCGTCACCATCAGCAGCGTGTCGGGCCGCGAGATCGACTTTGCCGCCGGGCCCTACGGTGCCTTCAAGGCCGCCATCATCCACTACACCCAGGGCCTGGCCTACCACCTGGCGGGGCAGAAGATCCGCGCCAACTCCGTGTCGCCCGGCAACACCTACTTCCCCGGCGGCGTGTGGGAAAAGATCCAGCACGGCAACCCCGCCCTGTACAACATGGCGTTGGGCCTGAACCCCACTGGCCGCATGGGCACGCCGCAGGAGATGGCCAACGCGGCCGCCTTCCTGGCCAGCCCGGCTGCCAGCTTCATCACCGGCACCAACCTGGTGGTCGACGGTGCGCTGACCAAGGGGGTGCAGTTCTGACCGGCCGCGGCGCCGGCGCTGGCCGCCGAAGCAATTACTCCGGCGCGCCAGGTGTGATCAGGACTTGGCGAGCGGCGCACCACAAGAATTGCGTCGCGAACATCAGAGTTTCTGCGACTCGCCCGGCGCTGCGCCACAGTTGTTGCTTCGCGCCTGTAGGCACTGCGTGATGCCCACGCCCACCTCAGTCTGGAGCCTGCTTCCGATGATCTGTTCATCAGCGCGTGAGGTTACCCGCAGGCTGACGTTGAGTAGCGGGTATCGGCCAGGAGCCGCCCTTGGTGAAGGACTGTGTTGCGACTGCCTGTTGTGCCCGTCGCAGTCCGTATCATGGCCAAGCAAATGGCTAAAATGGCCATTGCTTTGAAGGAGCGTCATGCGAGTCAGTGCCACCGAAGCCAAGAACCGATTTGGCAGCCTTTGCGCCCAAGCCAAGCGCGCACCGGTATTCGTGGAGAAGGCGGGTCAACTGGACACCGTGATTCTCTCGGCCGAGCAATACGAAGCCCTTCGGGCGGCGCACGATACGGCGGACCGCGCCACGCGCAAGAAAGCGTTCGAAGCCGAATTTGGTGACTGGATTGCCGCGCAGAACGCCCGTTTCGAGGCGCACGGCATTCCTGGCGCTGACCTGCGGCCGTGGTGAACGGTTGATGGCCCAGTACGACGTCTTTGCCAATCCGAGCAGCAGCGCGGCAGACGGCATCCCCTACGTGGTCGTCATCCAAAGCGACCTGCTGGATGTCTTGGCCACGCGACTGACCATTCCCCTGGCCGAGCTTGACATGGCGGTCAAGGTGCCCACCGCGTTGTGCCCGGTCATCGTGGCCAATGGGAAGCGTCTGCATGCACTGGCGCACTACGCGGCGCCTTTGCCCGCCAGACTGTTGAAGCGCCCAGTCGACAACGTGGCCGCGCAGGCCAGTGCGCTGGTGTCAGCCATGGACGCTGTCTTGTCGGGTCTGTAGCTCTAATCGGATTTGGATAGCAGGTTCGGGGCCAATAACGACCTCGCGCGAAGTCCAACGGGCTGTTTACGACTATGTTTGACGAGTTGATGGCAAGCTGGACCTGTTTGCCCGAGTTGTTTACGACTTCTCAAAGACCTGTGTACAAAGCGCCACGCCGAATCGCAAGCAAATTCGCGGGGTGCTGTTTACGACTTTGTTTGGTCGGAACACTCAGCAGCGAGCCAAGTATCGGATCGAGCCTGAAGGTTCTGCGCAATACGCCGTGGGCCCGCGAGAAGGTCGACGGCCTCTACCTGTTCATGTGCCGGGACCTGCGGCGCGCCGGACCGCCTCGACTGGCTGGATGAACGCCGACCCCACTGCGAAGTATCTGGCTGCCTACCCGCCCGAGCTGCGGGCGCAGGTGCGGGCGCTCATCGCCGAAGGGCGGCTGGCCGACAGCCTCGAGCGGCGCTATCCCGAGCGCCATGACATCGCC
>CAISJH010000501.1 GCA_903885585.1 uncultured beta proteobacterium | reverse complement strand
TGATCAGATCACCCTGCGCGTGCGGATGACGTCGCCGTAGTAACGCGCCGACAACTTGGGCGTGCGAGCCTGCGTGCCGTAGTCGCAGTGCACGATGCCAAAGCGCCGCCGGTAGCCGTCTTCCCACTCGAAGTTGTCGATGAAGGACCAGAGAAAGTAGCCCTCGATCGGGACACCGTCAGCGATCGCACGATGCACTTCGCGCAGGTGGTTGCGCACGTAGTCCCGGCGGTGCAGATCGATGACCTCGCCACCCACGGGCGCTTCGTTGTCGTAACCACAGCCGTTCTCCGTGATCAGGATGGCCCGGTGACCGTACAGCTCGTGGCACATCCGGGTGGCCCAGTAGATGGCTTGCGGCACCAGGTTCAGCCACGGGCTGTCGGCACGCGGATAGTGCGGTGGCAGCGCCAAGGCCTCGTAAGCGGCACCGTTGAGGCCTGCACGCACGTAAGTGGCGGTGTAGACGTTCAGGCCCAGGAAGTCGGTAGGCTGGCTGATGAGTTCGAAATCGCCGGGCTCGACATGCGGCGCGTCGGCACCGATGCGGTCCAGGTAGGCCTGCGGATAGCTGCCCTGGTGGATGGCGCCGAGGATGTGCTGGTTGCGCTCCATGAACCAGGCGGTGGCGGCCTCGATGTCCGGCGCTGTCTCGGTCACGGGCACGGCGACGTCGCAGTTGTCCGTCAGCCCGACACGCGCCTTCGGCCCGCCGTGCTGGCGCACGGCACGCACGCCGTGGCCGTGGCACAGCAGTGCATGGTGATAAGTCTGATTCACCGTCGCGGCACTCTCGGCGCGACCAGGCGCCTTGTTGCCCCCACCGTAGGCCAGCACGGTGAAACAGCGGATCTCGTTCATGGTGATCCAGTGATCCACCAGGTCGCCAAACTCGCGTACCAGCGTGTCGGCATAGCGCGCGAAGGCGTCGACCGTGACCCGCGAGGTCCAGCCGCCCCGGTCCTCGAGAGCCTGCGGCAGATCCCAGTGAAACATGGTGACCCAAGGGGTGATGCCATGGCGGGCCATGCTCTCGAGCAGTCGACGGTAGAACGCCACACCGGCAGGGTTGAGGTCGCCGTCACCCTGCGGGTAGATGCGCGGCCATGCAATCGACAGGCGGTAGTGCCGGATGCCCAGCGAGGCCATCAATGCGAAGTCTTCTTCGTAGCGGTGGTAGTGGTCGCAGGCCACGTCCAGCGTGTGGCCGTCGAGGACCTTGCCCGGCACTCGACAGAAGCGGTCCCAGATCGACTCACCTTTGCCATCGGTGAACGCGGCACCCTCGATCTGCGCAGACGCTGCGGCGACACCGAAGATGAATCGTGGCGGAAACGGGCTCGAGTAGGTCATCGCAGGCGGTGCGGGCGGCTGATGGGCCAGTGCCGTGTCGGTGTCGGACATTGGGGAGGGCGTCATGTCGATGGAGTCCATTCAACTTGTCGCGGTGGGTGAAGGCGCGGCGCGCTTGCACCAGCAGGGTTCAGGTGAGTCATTGCTTGCATCAACTGGGTCAGTCGGGCAGTTTCGGTCTCTGGGTCGACAAGACGTAAACAGATGCTATACGATTCTTGTTTGCTAAACAATGCACCATAAACCAGCTTTCTCGTTTGAGACTGCGCCGCCAGCCGCCCCAAGAGGATCCGAGATGCAAATCCGTCAGCCCATCCACAGCGAACACGCCCGCACGCTTGACACTGCCGGCCTGCGCCGCCACTTCCTGATCGAGCAGCTGTTCGTGCCCGAACAGGCCACGCTGACTTACAGCCAGATCGACCGCATCATCGTCGGCGGCATCCACCCGGTGCACCAGGCGGTGCGCTTCGCGCCCGAACTCGGCAAGCACACCGGCACCGACTTCTTCCTGCAGCGGCGCGAGCTGGGCCTGATCAACATCGGCGGCGCAGCGGTCGTCCAAGCCGACGGCCAGCGCTACGACGTGGGCCCGCGCGAGGCGCTGTACATCGGCCAGGGCGCTCGCGAGCTCAGCTTCGAGAGTGTGGACGCCGCCAAGCCGGCCAAGCTGTACTTCAACTGTGCGCCAGCGCACTGCCACCACCCGAACCGGAAGATCACGCTGGCCGAGGCCAGCCCCGAGACCCTGGGCGACGCCAAGACCAGCAACCGGCGCACCATCCACAAGTTCATCGTGCCGGACGTGCTGCCCACCTGCCAGTTGCTGATGGGCATGACCCAGCTCGAGCCCGGCAGCCTGTGGAACACCATGCCCTGCCACACGCACGACCGGCGCATGGAGGTTTACTTCTACTTCGACATGCCGGCCGACGGCGTGGTCTTCCACATGTGCGGTGAGCCCGCCGAGACGCGCCACTTGGTGGTGCGCAACGAGCAGGCCGTGATCAGCCCGAGCTGGTCCATCCACGCCGGCGTGGGCACGCAGGCCTACACCTTCATCTGGGGCATGGTGGGCGAGAACCAGGTCTTCAAGGACATGGACCATGTCACCATGTCCACTCTGTTGTGAGCAAGCGCATGGTCCTCGACGACTTTCAGCTTGCTGGCAAGGTGGCCATCGTCACCGGCTGCAACACGGGCCTCGGCCAGGGCATGGCCTGCGCGCTGGCGCAGGCGGGCGCCGACATCGTGGGCGTCAACCGGACGGACCCTGCCGACACGCGACACCAGGTCGAAGCAGCGGGCCGGCGGTTCCTTGACCTGCGCGCCGACCTGTCGGACATCGGCGGCATCGATGGGCTGGTGGCCCAGGCCAAGGCGCTGAGCGGGCGGGTGGACATCCTGGTCAACAACGCCGGCATCATCCGGCGCGAAGACGCCATCAGCTTCACAGAGAAAGACTGGGACGAGGTCATCGACCTCAACCTCAAGACCTGCTTTTTCTTCTCGCAGGCCGTGGCGCGCCAGTTCATGGCGCAAGGCACGGGCGGCAAGATCATCAACGTAGCCTCGATGCTGTCCTACCAGGGCGGCGTGCGCGTGCCCAGCTACACCGCCAGCAAGAGCGGGCTGACGGGCATCACGCGGTTGATGGCCAACGAATGGGCCATCCACGGGATCAACGTCAACGCCATCGCGCCGGGCTACATGATCACCAACAACACCGCTGCACTGCGCGCCGACGAGAAGCGCAACGCCGGCATCCTGGAGCGCATCCCTGCGGGCCGCTGGGGCACGCCGGACGACCTGGCCGGTCCGGTGGTGTTCCTCGCCTCCAAGGCCAGCGACTACGTCAATGGCTACACCGTGGCAGTGGATGGAGGTTGGCTGGCGCGATGACCCCGCCCCCGAGACAGCCCGAAGGGGTCAATGGGTGTTTGGCGGCGCGGTTGTCTCCCGCACAATCAATTCCAGCGGCGGATGATTGATGGTTTGCGCAGGGGCGGCACCAAGCGCCTGCAACACGGCGATCGCCGCCGCGCGACCCAAGTCATGAATGGGCTGGCGAACCGTGGTGATGGGCGGCGTCATGTAGGCGGACTGTGGCAGATCGTCTACCCCGACCAGAGAGATGTCCTCAGGCACGCGAATGCCGCGCCGATACAGCGCACGACGGGCGCCCCAGAGCATCTGGTCGTTGGCACAGAACACTGCGGTGAACGTTGCGCCGACCTCGAACAACTGGTGCATAGCGCGCTCGCCGCTCGCCTCCAGGAAGTCGCCGGCCACGATCAGGCGCGGATCGACGCTCAGCCCTGCCCTCTGGTGGGCCAGGAAGTAGCCGTCGCATCGCTCCTTCGAGTCGAGGTGGTGTGCTGCCCCCGCGATATGGGCGATGTGACGGTGTCCCAGCCGGATCAGGTGCTCGGTGGCCAAAAGACCGCCTTGGATCTGGTCGCAGTGGAACGAAGAGACGCCGGGAGCGATCAGCTGGCGACCCGTGATGGCCGTGGGCAGGTGCTGCGCCAGTTCGGCGACATGCGCATCGGTCAGGCTTCCGCCGAGAATGACCAAGGCGTCGACTTTGCGCGCGATCAGCAATTGCGCGCGCTCAAGACCTTCCTGCTCACTCCAGTTCCCGGTGACCACCATCAGCGCGTAGCCGCTGCCTGCCAGCCCTTCCTCAACGCCCTTGGTGCCACCAGCGAAGTAGGGGCTTTCCAACTCCTGGGTCAGCACACCGATGGTCCGGGTGGATCCGCTTCTCAAACCCTGAGCAGACAGGTTGGGCCGGAACTTCAGCTTGACGATGGCCGCTTCGACCGCCTGACGCTTGTCATCAGCAACACGCGCGGTACCGTTCAGGATGCGCGAGACCGTGCTGGGAGAAACCCCCGCCAGTCTTGCGACGTCCAGTACGGTCGAAGGTGTGCTGCGGCTTACCGGAGGTGGAGGGCGGTTTCCCGATTTGGGCATGGCACGGTGCAAATGGGCTGAGCATGAACGGCGGCATGATAAGGTTTTCTTGATGTCGCTCAATCATGCGCAGCGACACGGTTGGGCGAATGAACTCGCATCCGGCCGCGGCCGGCTCGAGTCAGTGCGGCAGGCCGCTGGTTTCAATCCCAGTTGCAGGGTCCGCCATGCTTCAGTCAGCCCCTCGTGAGGTACACGCCGCAAGTTCAAACGGACATCGTGCGGACTGATCTGGCAACGCTTTCAAGCCTCCGCCCTGACCTGCGCAAGGTGGTCGCAGGCATCGTGAGCCAGCGCCCCACGCCCGGTTCAACCTAGGAGGACTAGGACTTTTACCTAGTGCGAGTCTTTTCGCTTGACGCCCCCCACCCCGGTTGGCAAACTTGCCTTGAAATCGTTGCCACAGATGCTTGACTTGACATTGCTTGACCAGACCTGCCGAATCAGGGTGGCGCATCCGCATGTCGCCCGGTTCAAGGTCATGCCAGAAAGGTCACTGAGCGCTTCGCGCGGCCATCGAGTCTCAGCCGGGAACGCAGCGTCCATGCAGGCAAGGCGCTCTTTTTTTGGTAATCATGAAATCGTTTTCTCAGACGAACTCGTCGTCATAGGAAACGGCATCAGCGCCCATGCGCGCGTGGTGAGACGGCGCATGACCCGCGTTGGCCTGCGGCGGCCCCCGGGCGCGGGCGGCCACCTGAACTTGCGTGATCGGATGTCGTCGGCCCTTGCAACCAACTCTCGCCCCGGCCTTCCGGGACGCCCCATGTCACCGGCCCGGCACCAGTGAGTGCAGACCATCATCACCGATAGGAGACAAAGAAAATGGCAAATGCAAAGAAGACGCTCATAGCGACCGCGATCGCGCAACTGGGCTTGATCTCGAGCGGCTCCGTCTTGGCTCAGTCGCCGGCCGCGCCGAGCCCGCCGCAGAAGCAGGAGGAACCCGCGCAGGTCACGGTGACGGGCCAGCGAGCGGCCTTGCAGTCGGCTCAAAAGATCAAGCAAGAAGCCGACGAGATCGTCGACTCGATCAGTTCCGACGACATTGGCAAGCTGCCGGACCGTTCCGTCATTGAGGTGCTGCAGCGCATCGTCGGCGCCACGCTCGATCGGTCCATGACCGCCGACCCGCAGCACTTTTCCGTCGAAGGCAACAGCATTGCCATCCGCGGTCTGAACTACGTGCGTTCCGAGATGAACGGGCGCGACTCCTTCTCCGCCAACGGCGGTCGCGCCCTGAACTTCGAGGACGTGCCGCCCGAACTGCTGTCGCGGGTGGACGTCTACAAGAGCCCTTCGGCGTCGCAGATCGAGGGCAGCATCAGCGGCCTGGTAGACCTGAGGACAGCGCTGCCCTTCGACTACAAGGGCTTCAAGGGTGCGCTGTCCGCTGACATGAGCTACTCCAAGCTCAGGGGTGGCAAGGGCTCCAAGTCCGGCTCAATGCTCTTGTCCGATCGGTGGTCGACGGGCATCGGCGAGATTGGCCTTCTTGTCGACTTCGCCCGTTCAGACAGCGCAACCCGCGCCGATCAGGTCAAGTTGGATCCCTTGTACTCGCGCACCGACCTCGTACCGGGCAAGACGGTCTGGGTTCCCAAGGGGGCCATGTGGCGCAGCCAGGATCTGGACCGCGAACGCGCCGGTCAGTACGCCGCACTCCAGTGGCGCCCGACGGCGGAAATCACGAACACACTGACGTACTTCAAGTCCGACTACGCGATCAATTGGTCCGAGCGCTTCATGGCGATGCAACACAACTCGCCATTCACCGTCAAGGTCGCCAACGGCGTCTACGACGAAAACGGGATCTTCAAGAGCGGAACCCTCTCAGACCCCAGCACCAACGGCATCAACCACAACCCGGCACACCGCGTCGAAAGCCGTGACTCGTCCACCAAGGACATCGCCTGGAAGTTCGATTGGAAATTCTCGCCTCGTCTGACGCTTCGTTCCGATCTCCAGCAGATCGAGGCCAGGACCCTCGGCTTCGCCTCGGAGATCGCGACCGGCCACCAGCTGCAGAGGCAAAGCCTGGACCTGACGGGATCCATTCCCAAGCTGATCTTCGACCAGACCGATCTGGCGCAGCTGGCAGACCCCAGCAAGCACTACTGGGCCTACACGATGGACCATCAGGATCGGTCCACCGCCAAGAGCAAGGCTTGGAAGGGCGACCTCGAGTATTCGCTCGACGATCCGGTCTTCCACAAACTGCAGTTCGGTATCCGCCTGAATGATCGCCAGTCGAGCATCACAAACGACGTCCCCAGCTACAACTGGCAGGCCGTGACGCAACCCTGGATGCTGGGTTGGAACATTTCAGGCCTGGCGTCTCTCGGAGACCCCCGCTTTGCGACGCCGGGCGCGACGAGCACCTACACCTTCAACAACTTCTTCGGCGGCAAGATTACCGCGCCACCCGGGATCTACCCCACGGCCGCCTTTCTGCGTGACGTGAAGGCCTCGTACGACAAGCTGCACAGCTACCACAACGTGCTCTGCGCAGAACAAGCCGCTGCGCAAGGGTGGGGCGACTGCAAGCAATGGGGAACTCCGGGCTACGAGCGCACTGCCGTGTTCGGCAGCGACCCTTCTGGCCGTAACGAAGTCAGTGAGAAAACCCAGGCCTTCTATTCGCAGTTGAAGTTCGGGTTCGACGATTGGAAGTTCCCGGTCGATGGCAATGTCGGCATCCGCTACGTCAACACGAAGACCCAGGCGGCTGGCTACACGGTGTTCTCGTCCAACGGCACCAACTTCCCGCCAGGCGTTTCGGTTGGCGGCGTGCCCGTTCCGAACATTCCCAACTTTGCCAAGGCCCAGGACTACGAGCACACCTACCGCAACTTGCTGCCCAGCTTGAACCTGCGCATGAAGGCAGGCAAGGATCTGCAGTTCCGCTTCGCCTACGCAGAAGCCGTGTCCCGTCCTGACTTCGCGCAGTTGCAGGGCTACACCACGCTCACACAGGACGTGAAGACGACGACCAACCCGGACACCGGTGCGATCACCGTCCAGAGCGTCAACTTGACCGGGAACTCCGACGGCAATCCTCTGCTCAAGCCCGTCACCTCGAACCAGGTTGACGTGACCGCTGAGTGGTACTTTGCGAAGGCGGGCTCCCTGACATTCGCAGCTTTCGACAAGAGGCTGAAGGACATCATCGTGACGCAGTCCCGCAGCTTTGCGGTTCCGGATGTAAACGGAGCGCCACAGACCTTTTCGGTGACTTCACCGGTCAATGGTGCGCGCGGAACGGCAAGGGGCTTTGAAGTGGCCTACCAGCAGTTCTACGAAAACCTGCCTGACTGGGCGCGGGGTTTCGGTGTGCAGGCGAGCTACACCTTTGTTGACGCCAAGCGCAAGCTGTACAACCCGGTCAATGCGGCCTACTGCACGGGAGGTGCTGCCGACAGTGACAACTTCAACCGTTGGAACAACGGCTGCGACACGGACGGCCGGACCTTCAGCGGCCTGCCGCTCACGGGGCTGTCGCGCAACACGATCAACTTGGCCCTGATGTACGAACAGGGACCCATTTCGGCGCGCTTCGCATACAACTGGCGCTCGAAGTATCTGCAAGGAATTCGGAACTCCTTCGGAACGCTCTTCAGTGATGGCAAGGACACGAACCCGGCCAGTCCGAACTACGGTGCCACCAACCTGAACTACGCGCTACCGCTGTGGGCCGCCGCGTATGGACAAGTCGATGCGTCCGTGTTCTACAAGTTCCCCAACAACCTGTCGGTGGGTGTCGAAGTGCAGAACCTCACCAACTCCGTCTTCAAGCAGCAGATGCAGCAGCACGTGGGCATGATCGACCACGCCTGGATCTCATCCGGCCCGCGCTACAGCTTCTCTGCGCGATACACCTTCTAGAGCGCCGATCTTCATGAGCACCAGAACAGGACCGATTGCCGAACGCAAGTTGGGCGCAGGAAAGTCCTTCCTGCAATCGGTCCTGGTCTGTGTGCTCACCTGGCCGCTTGGTGGCCTGTCATGCTGGGCGCAAACCTCCACCGGTTTCTTGCACCCGGGTGCGGTCAACGGCAAGGCGGAGCTCGACCGGGTGAAGCAGGAGATCAAGAAGGCGCAGGGTCCGTGGAGCAAGAGTGGCAAGTTCGGGCCTCTCTACGAATTGGCCACGCCTTATGCAAGGAGTCGAGCCCCAGGCAACACCCCGTCAGACGAGGGGGACGCCAAACACGACGCCAGGAAGGCCTATGCAAACGCTCTGGCCTGGTACTACACCGAAGACCCTCGCTACGCCCAGAACGCCATTGCAGTGTTCGACGTCTGGGCCAAGACCTTTGCGGGCTATGTCGTTGAGCCTGGCGTGAGCAGCCAGTCACAGTTGAATGCCGGTTGGATCGGCGCGCTGTTGGGTTCTGCGGCCGAGGTGCTGAGCGGCTACAAGGGCTGGACCGATCAACAGCGCGCCGACGTCAGGCAACTGTTTGCAACCAAGTTCTATCCCGCCCTGAGCCAGGAAAGCGGCTGGAATGGCAACGTGGACCTGACCCAGATCGACGCGCTGATGAACATCGCCGTGTTCAACGAGAACAGAGCCTGGTTTGAAGAGGCCAAGGCACGGCTGAAGAGGCGCAATGCGAAGTTCTTCTATCTGCCGACGGACGTGGGCGTGAACCGCACCGATCCGTCCTGGTTCAACCCCACCCAGTGGGTAGCAGGCATCACGCAGGAGACCTGCCGCACCAATTCCAGGCCCCCCCACGACAACGGTCATCACACCCAGTACGCGCTGGCCTCTGCCTTGCGCGCGGCCGAGGTGGCCTGGAATCAGAAGGACGAAAGCATCTACGCCGACAACAAGGATCGCTACGTCGCGGCCATGGAACTGCTGGCCAGACAGGTGAACACTGGCGACATGCAGGGCACCTGCGCCGACTCCGTCGCCACCAAGAGCCTGTTCGACACCTGGGCCATCGGATACAACCACTACCACCGTCGCTGGGGCATCGAGCTTCCGCACACCAAGGCGTTGCTTGCAAGCACGGCGCGCCCGAAGAGGTCGGACTGGAACATCTTCTTCGAGAGCCTTACGCACGGCTCAGCCGCGCCATGACGGAGTCTGTTGTGCAGCCCCGGGCTCCGCGGGCGGCGCCCATCCGCAAGATCGTCATCGTGGGTGGCGGCTCGGCCGGGTGGATGACGGCCGCACCCTTGAGCCAGCGGCTGCCCGAGAGCTGCGAGATCGTGCTGGTCGAGTCCCCAGAGATAGGCACGGTCGGTGTTGGCGAGGCGACCTTGCCGACCATCCGCTACTACAACAAGGCCCTGGGCCTGGACGGCGCCGACTTCGTTCGTCGAACGCAGGCCACTTTCAAGCTCGGCATTGAGTTTCGAGATTGGGGCCATGTCGGCAACCGCTTCTTTCACGGCTTCGGTGACTATGGTCCGACCATCGACACCCGCTCGCCCTACATGCACTGGTTGCGTCTGGTCCGTACCGGCTCGACCCAGCGCCCACTGGAGGACTTCTCGGTCGCCGCCGTGATGGCCCGGCAGCAGCGGTTCACGCCACCGGCAGGCGATCAACCTTCGGCAAGCAATGCGTTTTCATACGGCTTCCACTTTGACGCCGGTCTTTACGCTGCCTATCTGCGCGAGTACGCCATGCAGCGCGGTGTCAAGCGCATCGAGGCCATGATCGATGGCGTGGACCTTCATCCTGAGACCGGGTTCATTACCGGCCTGCGGCTGGGCGACGGACGCCGCATCGAGGGCGACCTGTTCATCGACTGCTCTGGATTCCGCGGCCTGCTGATCCAGGGCGCCATGCAGTCGGAGTATGAAGACTGGAGCGCGCAACTGCCCTGCAACAGCGCCTTGGCGGTGCCATGTGCAAGGGTGGAAAAGCTGACGCCGTTCACCAGGTCCACGGCGCATCGCGCTGGTTGGCAATGGCGCATTCCGCTGCAACATCGAACCGGCAACGGCCATGTCTACTGCAACGGCTTCACGACAGACGACGAGGCCGCGAAGACCCTGCTCGAGGGACTGGACGGACGCCCACTCGACGACCCCCGCCAGCTGCGCTTCACCACCGGACGCAGGCGCCGCCAATGGGTCAAGAACTGTGTGGCGATCGGCCTGTCCGCCGGGTTCCTGGAGCCTCTCGAGTCGACCAGTCTCAGTCTCATTGAAACAGCCGTCGGGACCTTGATTCAGAACTTCCCTGACTCGGCCTTCAATCAAGGGCTGATTGATGAGTTCAACCGCCAGTTGGCGGCTCGATACGAGTCCGTCCGCGACTTCATCATCCTTCACTACAAGCTCACCCAGCGCTCCGACTCCGAGTTCTGGCGCTACTGCGCTGACATCACCCTGTCCGACAGCCTGCGTCATCAGATCGAGCTGTTCAAGCAAACCGGCCGCGTCGTGGTGTACGACCCGAATGGGTTCATGGAATCGTCGTTCGTCGCCATCATGACGGGGCTTGGCATTCATCCTGCCAGCTACGACCCATTCGTCGATCTGATGGACCTGGGTCGACTGCGCCAGCACTTCGACGGGGTGCACAAGGCAATCGCCATGACGGTGCGCGACATGCCTGACCACACCGCGTACATCGCCCGTCACGTCGCAGCCCCCGCTGTCCCGCATCCCGCCGGCACAGTGACATGAGCACACCTGACGTGACGAAGACCTCAGCGCCTACCTGGATGGCGGGCACGCTGAAGTACAGCTCTGCAGGGCTCGCGCTGCTGTTCTTCTGGCTCCTCTTCGGTGACTTCGCGTACATGCTGCGCGAGCGCTCAGCCGCGCCGACTGCCCAATTGATGCTGAAGGCGTATCAGGCGTCGGACTTCGCCACAGGGATCTTCCTGCTGACGATCCCGCAGGCGATCATCTTCTTCCTGGGCCCTGTGATCAGTTACTGGAGCGATCGGCATCGCGGCCGCTGGGGCCGGCGCATTCCGTTTCTGCTCTGGCCGACACCGATCACGTCGCTGTCCATGATCGGCTTGGGCTACAGCCCCTTCATCGGAAAAGCCCTGCACCAGTGGTTGGGCCGAAGCCCAGGTACCGAGCACCTGACCATCCTGATGGTCATGGTGCTGTTCTGGACGGTCTTCGAGATCGGCGTCGTGATCTCCAACTCGGTCTTCAACGGTCTGATCAATGACGTGGTTCCGCGTGCCTGGTTAGGGCGCTTCTACGGCATGTTCCGGGCCGTCGGCCTGGCCGTCGGCGTGATCTTCAACTACCAGATCATCGGACAGGTCGAGGGCAACTTCGCCTTGGTCTTCACCTGCATCGGCTTGATCTACGGGCTGGGCTTCTCGATCATGTGCCTCAAGGTGAAGGAAGGCGCGTACCCGCCACCGCCCGAGCGGGAAGCGGGCAAGAGCCTGTTTCGCGTTGCGATTGGCGACTACTACCGCGATTGCCTGTCGCGGCCCTACTACCTCTGGGTGTTCTGCTTCATCGCCTTGGGCACAGTCACCTACCTGCCGGTCAACACCTTTGCCATCTTTGCCGCCAAGAGCTTCGGCATGAGCATGGAGGTGTATGGCAAGTACATGGTCGCCACGTTCACTTGCTCGTTCTTGCTGGCCGTGCCCATCGGCTGGCTGGTCGACCGCTTCCATCCCATTCGTGTCGCGCAGGTGGCGCTGGTGCTCTACGGCAGCTTGATGCTGATCGCCTTCTTCCTCCTGCGCGATCAGGCCTCCTTCGGCGTCGCGCTGCTCGTCCACGGTGTCGTCTCCGGCATCTACTGGACCGGCACAGCCGCCATCGGGCAGATGCTGTACCCGCAGCTGAAGTTTGCCCAGTTCGGGGCCGCAGGAGGGCTGATCACTGCAGCCTTCAGCATGTGCCTGGGGCCTGTGCTCGGGTTGCTGCTCGATGCCTTGGGCAATGACTATAGGTTCACCTTCCTGGCTGGCAGCGTGCTGGCCTTCGCGTCTGTTGGTCTGGGTTGGGTGGTCTACCGGAAGTGGCAACAGCACGGTGGGCAGCACCACTACGTCGCGCCGGCCTGAGCCCCCTTCTGCGCATGTGCCAGGCTCCATGAAGCATCAGCCACCCCCATGACGACTCACACCCTGACGGTCAACGACCAGAGCCGCACCGTGGATGTGGCCGATGACACACCGCTGCTTTGGGTGCTTCGGGATCACCTGTCGCTGTTCGGAACCAAGTACGGTTGCGGGCTGGCGCAGTGCGGCGCCTGCACGGTGCATGTGGACGGCAAGGCAACGCGTTCCTGCATGACACCCGTGGCCGCAGTGGGCCGGCAAGCGGTCACCACGATCGAGGGTCTTGATGCCAACGGAGCGCATCCGCTTCAGCGCGCCTGGTGTGAACTGGATGTGCCTCAATGCGGCTACTGCCAGGCGGGGCAAATCATGGCCGCAGCAGCCCTTCTGAAGCAGCATCCCTCGCCGACCGATGAACAGATCGATGCGGCCATGGCTGGGGTGCTGTGCCGTTGCGGCACCTATGTTCGCATTCGCGCGGCCATCAAGGACGCTGCGGCAAAGATGGCAGGTCGCCAATGAGAGCACCGGTCTCAACGCCGCGCCGGCGGTTTCTTCAAGTTTCGGCACTGGCTGGTGGTGGGCTGCTGCTGAGCCAAGTGCTCGCACAGTCGACTCGGCCACAGGGCGACACGTCACAGCAGCGTGGGAAGGGCACTTTCACGCCGAGTCCGTTCATCAAGATCAGACCCGATGGCGCCGTCATCCTGGTCGCCAAGATTCCGGAGTTGGGCCAGGGCGTGAAGACGGCCTTGCCCATGATCCTGGCAGATGAACTGGGGGCGGACTTCCAGACCGTCCAGATCGAGTTCGGCGCGTTGGACCCCAGGCTCGGTGCACAGGAGGCCGGTGGGAGCATGTCGGTCTTCGACAGCTATCAGCCGCTGCGCGAGGCCGGCGCCTTGGCACGCACGCTGCTGATCCGGGCAGCCGCCGGCCAATGGTCGGTGCCGGAAAAGGAGTGCAGTGCCGCAGACTCCAAGGTGACCCACCAACCCACGGGGCGATCACTGACCTTTGGCGATCTTGCGTCCAGGGCTGCTGGCTTGCCAGCGCCTGCAGCGTCGGACATCGTCTTGAAAGAGCCGCGTGAACAGCGCCTGATCGGCCAGCGAATTGGCGGCGTCGACAACCAGGCCATCGTCACTGGGCGGCCCCTGTTTGGCATCGACCAAACGGCGCCCGGCATGGTTCACGCCATCTATGTGAAGTGCCCATCGTCAGGCGGCAGAGTCGCCTCCGCGAACCTCGACCACATCAAGCGGCTTCCCGGCATCGTCGACGCCTTCATCCTGGCGGGTACCGCAGACGCCTATGGACTGCTGCCTGGCGTTGCCATCGTCGGGGATTCAACCTGGGCGACGTTCAAGGCGCAGGACGAACTGCGCGTGACCTGG